>NZ_JASJFF010000894.1:0-2677 GCF_030065435.1 Microcystis sp. M53603_WE2 | reverse complement strand
TATGTCGAGAGAGGAACAATTAAAGCTCCTTGGTCAGATGAAAGATTCTGATATAGATTATTCAGATATAGCTGCTACTGATGCCGAATTTTGGCAAGAAGCTACTGTAGAAGCTGCCCGTTGGATGGTATCGAGGGAAACGCCCATCGCCAGTAGGGGCAATTCATGAATTGCCCCTACTCCGTACCTCCCAACTGGGTTTTAAGTTTTATGATGCCTTACATCTGGCTTTTGCTGAAGCGGGGGGCGCTGATATTTTCCTGACCACCGATGACAGGCTGCTGCGAAAAGCTCAACAATATAGAGATTCAATTAACGTAACGGTAGAGAATCCCGTGATTTGGTTGATGGCGACTTTACAGGAGGATGGCAATGAAATTAGCTGAACTGAGAAAACAAGGATATCAAGCTTTAGTTGACTCTTTAGGGGTGGTGGGAATGCTCCGCTTCCTGCAACAATTGGAAGTCGGCCATGGAGATTACACCGCCGAGCGACACCAGTGGTTAGATGAACTGACCCTCGCCGATTTTCAGAGCTACGTTCAACAAAAGAAAAGTATCAATGGTGGGGAGTTAGGGGGTTAGAAGGCAAGAACTGGCTCTTCTGGTTTCTGTGTGGAAACGAGGTCTATACTGATAGAATATCCGTCAAAATAGTGCTTAAAGTCTTGCCGGATAAGCATTCCACGATTCCATAAGCAAAAACTATCAGACAAAATCGAGAAGAGCCATTAATTCTGTCGGGGTAATTAGAAAGGAATATCGTCTAAATTTTCCTCCACCGATGTGTCGCTAGGTTGCCAAGCGGAAGGATTAGAAAGTTCATAGGATGCGTCATATTCAAAATCCCCGGTGGAGACAGGTGCGACGGGTTTTTCCACCGGGGTTTTATTCGATTTGTGGGTATTGATTGGCACGACTTTTTCTGGAGTCGGGGCTGCCATTTCACCGCTACTCACGCTGCCGTCAAGATGATAGAGATGACTAATGACTAATTCGGCCCGTTTTTCCTTAAAACCTTCGGGACGATCGATCGTCTGCATCGAGAGACGACCTTCCAAAATTACTTGATCGCCTTCATTATAGTTCTGAGCGACTTCTGAGGCCAAATTTCCCCAAGCTACGGCCCTTAAATTAGTCGGGGTTGCCTCGGCACGATTGGCAGAAAACTCGACTAACATTTGAGCGTAGGGAGTTTGATTATCTTGGGTATAACGTAATTCGGGACGACGGACAATTTTAGCCATTAAAATGCAACTGTTCATGGTCGAAAATTAGTCTGAATTTTTCTAATAGCACCATTGTACTGAAAAAGTACAAGGATCACCACTGTAGAGGTTAGGGAATTTTATGGGACTCTGGTTAAGAAAAAATCTCTTTAACACTTGGTACAACGTCATCTTAACCCTTGCGGGTCTATTTCTCAGCCTCTGGGGTGGTTTAAGTTTTCTCGATTGGGCGATAAATCAGGCAAAATGGGCTGTAGTGACGGAAAATATCGGTTTATTTGTGGTCGGTCGTTATCCAGAACAGTCAATATGGAGAATTTGGCTGATTTTAACGATACTTGCGGCTTTATCACTGTTTTCTTGGCAATTAAACCGGGGTCGCTTCCCCAATTGCCCCGCTTTTCTCCAACGCTGGTGGGGATTGCTCTGGTTATTGACTTTACCTTTAATCGCTTGGTTGCTATTGGGGGGATTATTTTTAAAGGCAATTCCCCTCGATGATCTCAGTGGTTTAATCTTAACTTTATTAGTAGCGATCGCCAGTATGATTTTATCTTTCCCCTTGGGGGTATTATTAGCCCTGGGGAGACAGAGTGAATTACCGGCAATTCGTTGGCTATCTATTGGTTATATCGAATTATTGCGCGGTTTACCTTTGTTGGGAATTTTATTCATGGCTCAGGTGATGTTACCTTTAATTTTACCCGCCGGGACCAGACCGGAACGGGTAATCAGAGCGATCGCCGGATTTACCCTTTTTGCAGCAGCCTATCTGGCCGAAAATGTCCGCGGTGGTTTACAAGCGATTCCCAAGGGTCAAATTGAAGCGGCCAAAGCTTTGGGTTTAAAACCGATTTTCGTTTTATTATTGATCGTTCTACCCCAAGCTTTAAAAGCGGTCATTCCTGCTATTGTTGGTCAATTTATCAGTTTATTTAAGGATACTTCCCTACTGGCGATCGTGGGACTGGTGGACCTCTTGGGTATGGCAGGATCTGTTTTAGCTAATCCGAAATTTATCGGCGATTATCCAGAGGTTTATCTATTTTTGGCTTTTATTTACTGGATTTTCTGTTATTCTATGTCCCTAGCCAGTCGTAGGTTAGAACAGCGTTGATTGGGGTGTGGGAAGTTTTATCAGTGAACAGTGAAAAGTGAACAGTAAACTGAAAACTCCCATCTGACCACTGATCACTGATAACTGATAGATGGCTACCTGGCTTTTTGTCATAAATATTGATATGATTTAACAATCAGCAGCAATTTATGGTAAATATATTTATTTAGGAGAGGGAGAAAATGGCTGGATTCTTTGGCCTGTTTGGCAATAAGACGAAATACGTCGATGAACCGATGGATATGAGCGCACCGGAACCGCAAGAGGCTTTCTACTTGGAACCCGATGACGCTAAAACTCTCGGTAATATCGACTTTATGCGGACACCGAT
>NZ_JASJFF010000339.1:0-2555 GCF_030065435.1 Microcystis sp. M53603_WE2 | reverse complement strand
CTTTTTCCCTGAAAATTGGGTAATTGACCACCTGAAAATCGGTAAAACCCTACACCCTACACCCTACACCCCACACCCTGCCCCCACGAAAAACTTTTTCAGCAAACCCTATCTAAATGGTTGCCTTTTTTAACTTTTTTATTGATCTCATTAAGCATTTCTACTTATTGCAAAGGTGAGATGCTACCGGGTCTTGGGTCTTGCCTCTTGCCTCGTCTCAACAAGCAATTTAAATGCGCGGGCAGCTTACTAGAACTCTTGCATATAGCGCTTTTCACGTTACTGAGGTATCGACAAGTTTTGCCAACAAAGAGTTTAACCCCCTTGCCCATGCCTCATTCTGATGAAAACTGCTATATATAGTCTAAGGTAGAAAAAAGTTAAATACTGACTAAACCGCCCAATCATAACAACTGAGCCGACAAATTCTGATGTTATTAGCATTAAAACAACTAACTGTTACCCCAGGCGACTGCCTGTTGTTAACTTCACTCACTTGGCAAGATTATGAAAAAATTCTTGACGAATTGGGAGAGCGACGGTCAATTCGTCTATCTTATAGTCAGGGAACTTTAGAAGCAATGACTCCTCTTTTTATTCATGAAAACACCAAAGTTTTAATCGGGGATTTGGTTAAAGTTCTCCTGGATGAATTAGAGTTAGACTATGAACCCGCTGGATCGACAACCTTTAAAAATCAACAAATGGATCAAGGAATAGAACCAGATGAGTCTTTTTATATCGAAAATTGTGCTGCTGTTAGGGGAAAAAAGCGACTTGATTTGGCTATTGATCCCCCTCCCGATTTAGCAATTGAAATTGATATTACTAAGCGAACCCGATTTAATAATTATGAGCGATTGGGTGTTCCTGAATTGTGGCGATATAATGGAGAGAGACTGGAAATCAATGTTTTGCAAGGATCGGAATATGTTGAATCTTCCCAAAGCCGACTATTTCCTCAATTTAATCTAATAGAAAAAATTCCAGAAACGCTACAAAATAGTCAAAAAATAGGTAGTGCAATGGCATTAAAACAATTCCGAATTTGGGTCAAGCAAACGCTTAATCCCTAACTTCAAATCGAGAACGAAGTCAGGGAACTTTTGCCGATGATAATTTAGGGGTTACAGTTTTCGCTTTAAAGCTGCACCTATTCCTAATACTCCTAAACTCAGTAACCCTAGAATTGATGAGGGTTCGGGAACGGAACTAACAGGAGGTGATGATGGAGATACGAGAAAAACGTTGTCTATTGTGGTAGTATCAGTTCCAAATTGAAAATCACCATTAAATTCTAGAGAAGTTAAGTTGGCAAGAACTACTTGAATTTCTGCATTAGTGGCAGGCACAAAGGTCGAGTTGTCTGGAAGAATATTAAACCACGTATTTTGATTTGTATTACTAAGAGCCAAACTATAGGTTTCCCATTGATTAGGATTTGGAGTCGAAATGAATGATGCAAGAGTCAATCCTGCACCTCTCAAAAATGCACCATAACCTCCAGGGATAATAAAGGAAGTCGTAAGATCGAAACTTAGGCTTCCATTAAGGAAAGTAGACTTATCTCCTAAAAATTTAGAAGGAGCAATAAAGGTTAAATCGTTCGCCGAAAAATCAGACGCTGAAATATATCCTCCTGGATTGCCACCAGTAGCAAAATGGGTAAGGTTAGCAGGGCTACTAGGGGGATTATTACTCGCGGAGTTTTGATAATAAACTGTTGTCCACCCTTCAGCATCTGTATCAAATGTGCTGCTAACAGTTGCAGCCTGAACAGGTGCTATCACGAAGGTACTAACAGCAATAGCAGAAGAAGCAATCGCCAGTTTTAATAAGTTTTTCTTACCCCCCCCCCCAGCAAAGTTAATCAGTTTTACTAATGTCATGATTGAAAAGCCTCTGGAGAATTAGATTTGAGTGATTGTTTAGTTGTATAGTAGTATAGTAATGAAGCTTTCTGGATTGCTCAGGGGAAATTTAAGGAAGTCTTTGGGATCGCTTTAGGAAAGTTAATCATTGGATAAAATCAATGCTAGGGAATATTTAAGGATTTTTTGAGGGCAGTTTGAACTTGGTTTAGGATGTCTGAGGGTAAAATGCCTAGTTTCTGTTGAAAAACGGACTGGTTGACCGTCGCAATCTTGTCAGTTCTGATTACAGAGGTCTTTTTTAAGCCTGTTTGTGAGAAGTTGGGATGTCCTTCCCTAACCAGTATCCAAGTTTCCCACCACTCTCCAGGGGGGATTTTGGAGAAGATTCCCAGGATGATTTGTTCTTCTCGATGTACAGCTAAAACTAGCGCGGGTCTGAGTTTTGTGGTGCTAAGGTCGCTGAAGGGAAAGCGAACTAACCAAATTTCGGCAGCTTTAGGGTTGGACATTGTAAATATCTTCCTCTGGGTCGTTCCATTCTGGAAAGCCTGTTTCTGCTAGTTTCATGAGGGTGAGGGTTTCTAGCTTGTCTTCGAGGTCTTCTAAGAGAGAAATTTGTTCTGAGAGGGGAAGTTGATAGACTAGGGTTTTGATTTCTTCAAGGGTTAGGGTGGAAATCAT
>NZ_JASJFF010000264.1:0-1624 GCF_030065435.1 Microcystis sp. M53603_WE2 | reverse complement strand
GTGGGACTCACCATGACCGAGATATTAACGCTAGTAAAAATATTTTGGCCGCAGGGCTTGCGGTGTCAGTCTGTGGAGCGACTATAAGACCAGAACAGAGTAAATCTGTTAAGGCAGGTGCGAAAAATCCTTCGGGACAGAAGCAGAAACCCAAATCGTGAGGTTTGGGAATCGCCGTCCGTTTTACGGCGGCGAGGATGTCAACAGGTAGCCTTTGATAACTGGCAACTCGATATTCCGATCGCTCCGAACACCTTTACCTTTACTAATAGCAATCAAGCTAAACCGATTCCTTTCGCTCGTCCCGAACCCCCGGCTTTAGCTCCCTCTCCCCAACCTTAAATATCTGGAGGATTTCGCTGATGAAAAATCTCGTTTTTGGTGTCATGGGTTTTCTAACCACTATACTGCTTGCTTCCTCACCGGCCGCCGCTTGGTTCCATGCCGGGGGAGGTTCTTGGAGTGCCTCCGGTTTTCGCGGTACCGCCTCCGGGGGTGATGGTTCTTGGAGTGCCTCCGGCTATCGGGGTGGCTCGGCCTCCGGTGGTGACGGTTCTTGGAGTGGGACGGGATTCCGTGGCACCACTGCCTCCGGGGACGATGGTTCTTGGGGTGTCAACGGCTATCGGGGTGGCTCGGCCTCCGGTGGGGACGGTTCTTGGAGCGGTACTACCCCCTACGGAACCTCAGTTTATGGCTATCACGGCACCTACTACGGCGGCACCTACGCCACCTATCATCCGCCCACCGTTGTCAATAGTTACTACGGTGCGGGCTGTTATAACTGCGGTGGTTGGGCCGCGGCCGGAGCGGCGGCCACCACGGGAGTCGCCCTCGGCGCAACGGCTGCCACTGCCAATCAAGCGGAATCCTACAATGCGGGCTTTGCGGCGGGCAGTGCCTACGCCCTCGGAGCGATCTATACTAACCTCCCAGGGGGATGCGTTTATAACCCAGTTGGTACAAGCACTTATTACCGCTGCGGTACGGCTTGGTTAAGTCCCGCCTACGGTGCTAACGGGGTTTACTATCGGGTCGTGACCGCACCTTTTTAAAGATTTATTAGCCTTGAATATCCCATGAGAAAACCTAACCGACATTTTTCCCTCGCTTTCCTTGTTAGTTCTCTCGCTCTCCTCGCTACAGGGAATCTGACTCTAAGTCAAACAGGTAATTCGATCGCTCAAGACCAAAACGCCGCTTTGCAAGCCGTCGCCAAGATGACCGAGGGACAGCGCACCTATTATCAGAATAACGGTAATTTTCGAGCGAAAGTTGACAATGTTCAAGATGATTTCGGGGTTACTTTGCCGAAAACCTTTGATTATGCCATTCGCACCACTTCCGAGGCCGCCTATAGCTACGTTATCCCCGCTCGCTCAACCGTCAGCAATCAGCTAAAAGCTTATGTGGGTGCGGCTTTTATCACTCCTAACCAAGACCCGAAAATCACGACGATTATCTGTCAGAATACCAATCCCGGTCCAGCAATTCCAAATTCAAACGGTAGTGTAGGATACAGAATTGATTTCGCTTCTGTCCCTCAAAATAGAGTGAACGAGTTGCCCATTGGGTTTTGCAGGAATGGAAGTCCAAGATTTGAGTTTTATAGGGATGCTGAGCT
>NZ_JASJFF010001396.1:0-2230 GCF_030065435.1 Microcystis sp. M53603_WE2 | reverse complement strand
TTATAGAACCTAAGAATAGCAGTCCAAGTCCGTTCGCAAGCCTGTTGACAAGCTGTAGAGTTAAGGTCTTGAACAAAAGGGTATTCACTTCTTAATTGAGTGACATATTTATATACATCCTTTTGTCCTACACCTTTATTGTCTTCCCAATATCTAAGACATTTATTCCGAACAAACTGTACTGTCCGAATAGCCTCATCAATGGCTTGATATTGAGATGGTTTTCCTCTCAGCTTGTACTCTAAAACAAACATTTTGCGTTATCGACCTACCACGCAAACTATTCTAGCATACTAAAATTAAATTGGCAACTATAGATTAGAGTTATTTTTAGTCGTGCTTCGCTGTTCTATGCTGGCGGAACTTTTCATCTCCGAGGTGAAACCGAGAGATGAAAAGCCGACATTATAGGTAAAAAGCGATTTCTTTCTCCTTGAGAGGGGCAAAATCGGCGGCTAACAACAGCTGATTTAATTCCTCTTGGGGGATATGTTTGGCCCCGATGCGGACAATTCGCGATCTCATCGTGTTAGAAACCCCGCTTCTTTGTCGTCCTGCTTCCAAACCCATTACCCGGTGATAAAGTTCCAATTTTGCCGGGGGAATTGGGGAACCATCAAAATCAATGCCATTAGCGATCGCCACATCAATGGCATCAGCGCCCGTAGTTGTGGTTAAATTAGTTTCGGTGGACATAAAGACAATATAAAGGATCGTTGCTATTTTATCAGGCGATCGATATCCGCCGCTATGATCAGGAAAGTAATCTTCATTTCTGTGTGACTATGGCTCAATTGCCGACCTATCAACCAAAACAGTTATCCCTGGGCCCCCTGGAAGCGGAAATTCTCAATATTGTCTGGGAATTGGAACCCGTTAGCGTTAAGGATGTCCACGATCGCATTTTAGCGGATCCGGAACGAGATCTGGCCTATACTTCTGTGACTACGGTACTGCGTCGTTTAACTAATAAAGGCTGGTTAAGTTGTTATAAAAAGGGTCGGATTTTCTACTGGAAACCGATGGTTTCTAAGGAACAAGCACAGGCAATTAAAGCCTACGAACAATTACATCGTTTTTTGGCTATTGGTAATGCGGATGTGGTGGCTTCTTTTGCCGATAGTCTCGATACTGCTAGTGTCGAACAATTAAAAGCGATCGCATCTCGTTTAGATACCCTGCGTCAACAACGGAGAGAAAGCTAATGCACGGTTCAATGTTATTACTAGCATTAACTATCGCCATTGGTTTACGTTGGTTTCTGCCCAGCTATCAGCGTCGTTGGCAGATAACGCTATTTTTCTTTCTCTTTCCTCCTTTGCTGCTGTTAATGACAGTTATATCGGTGGTTTGTATGGGCTATCGCGGGCAAATGTTGGGTTATAACTCCAGTTTAATTAGTTACTTTAGTGCTATAATTTGGCTAGTTTTTGCTATATTGTGTTTGATAAAACTCTCCTATCAAACTTGGCAAACCCATCGGGATTTTAGCAGTTATCCCCTCAAAAAAATCACCGCTCAGAAGGCGAGAGTTTTAGCAGTGGATTTTCCCTACAGTGCCAGAGTTGGCTTCTGGAAGTCGGAATTAATTGTAACCCAAGGATTATTAAATCTCTTAGATCAAGAACATTTACAAGCAGTTTTAGCCCACGAACAAGCTCACCAAGAATATCATGACACTTTCTGGTTTTTCTGGTTAGGTTGGCTGCGATCGATGTCTTCTTGGCTGCCCAATAGTGAGAATTTATGGTCAGAATTGGTCTTCTTGCGGGAATTGCGCGCCGATAAGTATGCTTCTGGACAAGTGGATTATTTACTATTAGCTGAATCGCTGCTTTTAGTAGCAGAAAAAGTTAATCAAGTAGCGGAAATAAATTTCTCTGATAGTTGCTGTGTTGCTCTGAGTGATAATTCTTTAAATAATCGCTTATTAGAGAGAATCGATGCTTTAGTCGAGTCAGAAAAACCAGAATTTCCTGGATTTAACTATCAAGTCTGGCTCTTGCTTTCCCTCTCCCTCGCGCCTTTCTTACTCTTGCCTTTACACTCCTAAAAATGACCCTAGAAGTTGGACAAAAAGCCCCGGAATTTGCCACCCCAAACCAAAGAGGCGAAATTAGTAAATTAGCAGATTTTGCCGGTCAATGGTTGGTCTTATATTTTTATCCCAAAGATAACACTCCGGGCTGCAGCACAGAAGCGATCGATTTTACCGCTTTGTCGCCGCAAT
>NZ_JASJFF010000274.1:0-4925 GCF_030065435.1 Microcystis sp. M53603_WE2 | reverse complement strand
TTTTTCTGGTGTTTCCTGCTCATTAATCGCTAAAACTCGTTTTAGATCTGTTTCTGATAATCCGTCGGCTAATCTTTCGGGTATCTTTTCTGCGGGAACACCACTAGCGCCGGCTAATTGTAACAAATCGAGAACTTGACGCACGAAACGATATTCATTTATGCTAGGAAGCTGGAAGAATTTAGCGATCGCTGGTTGCCAGAGACGGGTGGCGAGTTCCTGCTCCGTTTCTGGGCGTAATCGGCGGGGAAATTGCGCTTTTAGCCCTAAAGACTCGAAAATTAACGGCCAAAACAGGATGACTTCATCGGTGAGAAAACCTAAAGGGGTTTTGCAGAGAATCGGATAGCTACCCCTAACAGCAAGGGCTAATTGATCGGCTAATTCTCGTTTATTATCATCGTTGGCAGCGAAAACTAAGATCGATCGGGGAAGGGGCGATGATTTCGGTCGATCGAGATACAATGAATCCTGGGACTGAAGTTGAGAAACAACCCAGCGCCGAAATTCCCCGACTAAAGCGGTGGTTTTTCCCGATCGAGTCCCACCTTCGATCCAAATTGGTATGATTGACATCGTTTTTTCTGGATTGTATTTGTTAAGATAACTGATCGGTACTCTAGCTTTTCTCCCTTGTGGAAGTAATTGTTTCCTATGAATCTTAATCGGATTTTGCAAGGTGTTAATCAATGGTTATTACAAACTCCTGAACGTTCTTTAGATGAGGCCTATCATGCAGCTTTGAAGATTAAGGAAATAGAAGATAAGCATTTTCAAGGGCGAAAAGTGGCAGCGGAGTTCTCGAATTATGGCAGCAGCACTAATTCCTATTTTATCGCAGAAGTTAAAGGTTATCTGCAAAAAATTAAAGTCAGATTGACGGAGTTTAAAGCTAGTCGATCAATCGTTAATACTTTCGGACCTAATCAACCGACAATTAATAATGGGGTGATTACTGTCACCACAGATGTTTGTCTGAAAAAACTTCAGTTTATCGATAGTATTATCGGAAAATATCAAGATAATTATTGGCAAGAAGATATTCAAGATGTTCCCAAAAGTATCCAGAACAGAAATTTTGAGCAGGAAACAGCCAAAAATAAGACTTCTAGAAATCGCTCTTTTTTAGCAGCGGGTAGTATTGAAGATGAGGAAATAATCAAAAGTAATAAATCCCAAAAAGCTACGGAAAAACCGGGGGTTTTACCCCGTTCTTTTGTCAATACTTTTAATCGCATTAAACAGGAAATTGATCCCCAAGCGGAGGAATCGGAGGAGGCAGTTTTAAAGAAATTTCGCAATTCTCGTTATAAAACAGCCATTTCCCTCAAGTTTATTTTACTGTTAATTATTGTTCCTTTGTTGACCCAGCAATTAACCAAAACTTTCCTGATTACCCCCTTGGTTAATAAATATTTCCAACAACAGGAACAGTTTATTTTTATCAATCAGGATTTAGAAGAAGAAGCTTTTTCGGAATTGAGAAGATTTGAGGAAGCTTTACATTTTCGAGGTATGATTGGTTTAGCACCCAAATTATCTAACGAAGAAATCGAGGGAGAAATTACCAAAAAAGCCGCGGTACTAAGTGAAGAATTTCGCCAACGAGGTTTAAATGCGATCGCTAATATTTTCGCCGATATTTGTTCCCTGATTGCCTTTGGTTTTGTTGTCGCTTTTAGTCGTCGGGAAATCGAGATTGTCAAGTCTTTTCTGGATGGCATTCTCTATAATCTTAGCGATTCAGCTAAAGCTTTTTTAATTATTCTCTTTACCGATATATTTGTCGGTTTCCACTCTCCCCACGGTTGGGAAGTGATCCTAGAAGGATTAAGTCGTCATTTCGGTTTACCGGAAAATCGCCAGTTTAATTTTCTCTTTATCGCCACTTTTCCCGTTATCTTGGATACAGTCTTAAAATATTGGATTTTCCGTTATCTCAATCGCATTTCTCCCTCGGCAGTGGCTACCTATCGTAATATGAATGAATAGGGTAAAGTCAGGGAGAAACCTAATAATTTATCCTTCTAATTTGGGGGGGATAATTTGGCCGCTGTCTCTTGTACTTTGGTAAGTTCTAATTGCAAAGCAGTGGCAATCTGTTCTATACTTAAACCTAAAGCTAGTAAACCAGCGATCGCTTCAGTTTTAGCTTCTTCACGACCTTCTTCACGACCTTCTTCACGACCTTCTTGTTTAGCTTCTTGATAAAGTCGAGTCTGTCTGAGATCATCTAATCCGAACATAGCTTCTAACTCCGTGCGACTAAGATTAGTAAATTTATAGGCTAAGGTTCTTTCAATTAATTCTACAACTTTTTGCTGGAAAACTAGATCATCAATTTCAGCGATCGCTTTTTCTAAAAGTGGTTTTCCTCGTTGCTGTGCTAATTGGGGTGTAGCGACAATTAACTGAATAATTCCTAAACCCAGAGACGGAGCCGGACTATCGATTAATTCATCTAAATAAATAGGTCTGATCTGTCCCGTTATCTCAAATCCCCGCAGTTGATAGGGAAAGTTATTATCCAGATCCCTGGAGGCAAATAAAGCTACAGCTATCCAATCCTGAACGGGTTTATACTGATTGAGATAGATGACAATTTCTGTTAAAAATCGCCAATAAAAATCACTTTTATCCTGAAATTGCACTTCAACAAAGTAAATCATTAGTTCCGGTGCTGCTGTGGTCGGTAAAAAAATACCGTCAAAACGACGCGCTAATTCTTTGATTTCTCGGGAGGAAAATTGATAATTTTCAGCTTTCTGGGTTGATTCTCCCAGTAATTCAAAAATTAACCCCGGAAAGGTTTGCAAGAGTTGATAAAAAATTGTATCGGTCTTCACAAGCTTGAAAAAATCTAGATGTTTACTAACAATTACTTACAAATCATCTAACAAGAGCGTGACTAACACCTTATCGACGCGATTACCGTCCATATCCACCACTTCCAAGCGCAACCTTTGCCATTCAAAATGATCGGCAGCTGCCGGAATCCTGCCAAGATGGGTAATAATAAAACCACCTAAAGTGTGATAATTGCCCTGTTTTTCCCCGGGTAATTCACTGATTTCAAATAACTCTTTAAAATCTTCGATCGCCACTGTACCATCGATCAACCAAGAACCATCTTCCCGCTGCACGATCTGAGCATCTTCAATATTATCTAATTGGGGTAAATCGCCGACAATTGCCTCTAAAATATCCTTGCGCGTCACCAATCCTTGAATCACCCCGTACTCATCCACTACCAAGGCAATATGATGACCACTTTGCTGCACCAATTCTAACACCTTTAAACCCCTAGTGCTTTCCGGCACAAAAAGCGGCTGTTGTAAATCCTTCGTCAGGTCGAAACTTTCACCGGTTAAACAATCTGCCAATAAGTCTGTGACTTCGATTACCCCCAAAACCTCATCTAAACTGCCCTGACACACAGGAAAACGGTTATGATTGCTCTCAATTAGCTTCTGGCGGTTAATTTCGGCACTATCTTCCAAATCTAGCCAAATAATATCTGGGCGCGTGGTCATAATCTGGCTTACTCGGCGATCGCCCAATCCTAACACCCTTTCCACCATATCCTGTTCTGCTTCCTCAAAGGTTCCCGCTGCGGTTCCCTGTTTAAGCATAATTTTCAATTCTTCTTCCGTAATTGGGGAATCATTGTTATTAGTATTAATCCCCAACAAACCGAGAATCAGATTAGTCGATTGACTCAAAAGATGGACAATGGGCGAAACAATTTTTGATAACCTATTCAGAGGATCAGCAACGAGGATAGCGATTTTTTCAGGATTACTTAAACCTAACCGTTTCGGCACTAATTCCCCCACCACTAGGGATAGATAGGTAATAATTAACACCACTAATCCTAATCCCAAAGCTTGACTGTAGGGGGCTAAAACAGGAACTTGGGCCAATAATTGCGCCACACTGACCGATAAATTAGCTCCTCCGTAGGCCCCGGCAAAGATACCCACTAGGGTAATGCCAATCTGCACCGTCGATAAAATTTGATTGGGATCATTGGCCAATTTTAAGGCCACCGCCGCCCTTCGATCATCTCTGGCTAATTGTTCTAAACGGACTTTGCGGGCCGAGACAATGGCAATTTCCGAGAGAGCAAAGACTCCATTGAGGAGGATCAGGAAGAAGATAACAAGAATTTCGGTAGTCGCCGAGAACATGGTTAAAATTTACAGGTAAAAGGGCGGATAGTTGTTTGTATCATAGTGCGAGGATCGGTTAAGTTCAGTAAAGAATCATCTTGATTGTTAACGAGTTACGAAGGCTTGTGTCTGGAGAGGGTTACTCCCAGTATAAATGGGATAGGATCAAGTCCGCACTCTTAGCTCAGTTAGCAGTGAACAGTCAAGAGTGACCTGTTGCCAGTAAACAAAGTTGTCCCTGGGAGAGTGGGGACAAACTATCTCAATCTATTCGCCTGAAAAATTATGATCGCTACACCCGTATCATCGAAATCGAACGCTATCACGGAAATCCGCCCCGGACTACCGACTATTTGCGGTTGGGAACAGGAAATCGCAGCGATTGTTAATCACGATGATCCGATCTTTTTACCGACAACAAATCTCCAATTAGACCATATCAAGGCTGGTTTTGCCTGTGCCTTGCATATGCACCAACCCACCATCCCCGCGGGTGTTAATGGTGAATTAATCTGCAATCTCCAGCATATGTTCGAGAATCAGGGGGATGGTGATAACCATAATGCCAGCGTTTTTGCCTGGTGTTACAGTCGCATGGGCGATTTTATCCCGGAATTGGTGGCGGAAGGCTGTAATCCCCGGATTATGCTCGATTATTCCGGCAATCTCCTCTGGGGTTTGGTACAGATGGGACGGCAGGATATCCTCGATAAACTCAAATTAATCACCTGTAACAGTCAATATCAACCCTAT
>NZ_JASJFF010000892.1:0-8058 GCF_030065435.1 Microcystis sp. M53603_WE2 | reverse complement strand
TTCGATGGGAACGAATTCAATATGATTGAGGAGGGTAGTAACGAAAGCAAAGAGTAAAAAAGGCAAAGAGAGGACGACGACTAACCCCACGGTAGCGAGGGCGAAAATTTGTCTAGTGCTACTCCAAAGAGCTAGAGTGGAAGCCAGAGTAAGAAAAATAACGATTAACCAGACGATTATTTGTCCGTAAATATCTCCGAAGGTGAGGGTGCAAACCATGCGATAGTTACGAAAATCCTTATCCATAACAGTAAACCCGTAGATAGTCAGTTATTGTTTTAGGGTAAGTCTAGAATCGTTAGCTTGGTCAATATTTAAAGGTTTTTATAAACACTTGTTGATAAATCTTTACAATTCCGCCCCGAGCGGGTAGCCAAATCTAGAGATAAGTAGGGAGGCACAATTATTTGTAGGATGGGTTAGCGGTAGCGTAACCCATCGGGGCGTTGGGTTTCATGCTTCAACCCAACCTACGTTCATCTTATATTTAATTCCACCCACCTACTTAAGAGCGGTATTGTTTGGTTGCTCTCCTCAGAATTGATAAGAATTGCTAAGAATTACCAAAAAACTGGCCATAATTTTGGCGAACGCTCTTTACAATTAAATTATAAAGGCAAGGAGGAGCAAGCCTAATGAAAACTTTTGTTGAGCGTTATTGGTCTTGGTTTAATTGGACAACCTTAGCGATGGTTGTTCTCGGTTTCTGGTTAAGTGCCAGTTTCGTCATCGATTTAATCATTCTCCCCAGCTTATCCGTAGCTGGCATGATGACACAAAATGGCTTTGCCAGTGCTGGTTACTTGCTATTTGGCATTTTTAACCATCTGGAATTAGTTTGTGCGGCGATTGTGCTGTGTAGCTTTGTTGTCTTCCACCGCTATCATACCTTAATCCATCTCCCCGAACATCGATCGCTTCTATTCGCTGGTGTTCTCTTAGTAATCACCCTAATTTACACCTATTTTCTCACTCCCAATCTGAGTGCTATGGGTTTACTGGCTCCCGTTGCCGCGTCGGGAATGTCGGGAGAAATGATGTCTTTGCAGATTGGTTACTGGTGTCTAGAAGTGGTTAAAGGTTTGATAGCTTTTACCCTGTTGCGCTGGTGTTGGCGAGATGCCTTTAAGTTGGCTTAGTTTTTGATTACAAGCGGGGTTCAACCCGCTTTTTTTAGTTCTAGCAATATAATCCGCCTATTTGATTCGTGAACAGAGACGCAGCACAACCATCGAAGCCAAGAATAGAGGTGGTAAATTTTTTACACTTCATTTAGGCGCACTAGGGGATTCCATGATTGATAACGAACAGGTTTAATAACTTGCTAAGTGGGTGGGTGGAATTAAATATAAGATGAACGTAGATTGGGCTTCGGCCGTGAGCTCAGCCGAACGGTGGAAGCATGAAACCCAACGCCCTATCATACAAAGTCGAGGAGAGCCGGGGGATTCCATGATTGATAAGTAGTCGTGCAAAATAAATTTCTTAGTGAAGAAAGGCAAGAGGCAAGAGGCAAAGGGGGGGTTAGATATGTGTAATTAATTTTGCCTAGGTACTTAACGGACAACTTTGATGACTTGCTATCTAAGCATAAATCAGTTACAATTTTTGCAAATTAACTTCGTCTGTGAGGAAAGCTGGAAGTGTTGTTAAAAAAAGCCAAAAGAAACAGCCAAATGAGACAGATATTTTCTGGGGGAATTTTCATTGCCTCCTGTTTGGGGACGGCCATACTTTGCGATGGGGTGAAGGCCCTTCCTTCCCCCTTAGACATTGACGCTGCTTCTATTCGGGTATCCCAGGAAAAAATTATCATTAATTCCCCCGTAGAATTAGAGAGGACAGAAAGAGTTCTGACAACCAATTCCTTCTCGACAACAGAGGGATTAGCCGATAGTAATCTGCCCTCATCCTTAGAAAATAAACTAGGGAAATCTTCCCTCGATACTTTAGCAACAGAAAAGACCAGGACAATTTCAACCCTAGAAGAATGGAAGGCGAATCTAGGGACAACGCAAGCGAGTCAGCTTTTACCAGTAGGAGTTAATAACTCGCCAGAAGTCGAAAAATGGCAAGCACAGGCATCTACCCCCGTTGATCCCAATATTTCCCCCGAATTGCAGCGTTTACGTCAAGATTTCCTGATTGAGGAACCGCGAACCCTTTCTGTGAAACTGGCGGAATTTGTGGTTGCCCCTAGTGCCAGTATTTCTACTCCCATCGGTTTTGGAGCGAATTTTGGGCAGATTTTCGGTGGTTTCGGTTTCCAGTCGAGAACCCGTTTTACCAATCAAGCAGATGGTGGGTTAGCCCTAGGGGTCGGTTTAGGAGAACCCCAGAAAATTGTCGGTTTGGATGTAACTCTGGCGATTTTGAGCCTTTTTGGTGATAACGCCGGACGGGGTAGTTTTAGCTTTAAAATTCACCGTTCTCTGCCAGAAGGTTTTGCTGTGGCCCTAGGATTTGAAAACGCCATTCGCTGGGGTGAGACAGATGCCGGTAGCAGTATCTACGGGGTGGTGAGCAAATTTTTTCAGTTCACAGAAACAACGGAAGAACCCTTTAGTCAATTGACGCTCTCTTTGGGTGTTGGTGGTGGTCGTTTTCGCTCGGAAGGAGCCATCGAAGATGGGGTAAACTCGCTGGGTGTCTTTGCTAGTGCTGGTTTACGAATTGTTGAACCAGTCTCGGCCATTGTCGAATGGTCGGGTCAAGATTTAAACGCAGGTATTTCTCTGATTCCTTTCCCGAAAGTCCCCTTGACGGTTAACCTTGCCGGTGCTGATTTAACGGGCAATGCCGGGGACGGCGCTCGCTTCGTCATGAGTATCGGCTACAATTACTTTTTCCCCCGTTAGTCGGTTTTTAGATTGTCTAATTTAGTTTTTTGAATGAGGATAAAGACCATGTTGATGAAATGGTTGACTAATTGGCAAGTTTCCCTAGTGGCGGCGGTTTTGCTGACCAATGCCCTAGTCTCTCCCGGTATGGCGCAAACCGGCAACCAGTCCGATGCCACTGGGCCAATTCTTTCCACTGGGGATTTTGCTGGTCAAACTTTCCCCACCACCACGACGGTAACGGGATTTCAGGGGGGAGAACCGGCTCAAATCGCTGTTAATCAGGCGGCGGCTTCTCTGAATATTCAGTTAGCTGATAATAATTTAACCTCCCCCACAGGTATCCCGATTCCCCCAGCCATTCAGCAATTGCTACTGAGCATCTTAACAGGGGATGCACAGGCGGGTAATAATATCAATGCTGTCACCGCCGCTCTTTACTCAGCCCCCGGCGCACCGCCATTAAATGTTATTCAAGACTTATTGGCCAGCTTAGAGAAACTGACCAGGGATGACAAGGTAGTGCCAGCTAAATTGCTGGCGGCGGTGCTGGCCTATAATGCGATGATTTTAGCCAGTAACGAAGAGTTTCTCCGCAATCCCCCCGCAGAACTACGAGCAATTCAAGCATCCTTAGCTAAATTGGTCCAACCGACTATTAGCTAACCGCGTTTTCCCTACTGACTTGAAAGAGGGTGTGGGGTGTGGGGTGTGGGGTGTAGGGAAGGAAACCTCTTTCATCTGTGGGGGTGAAAATTTTTTCATCGGGACTGACTTCACCATAGTCTCCTTGGATTAGAGGGCTGTGGTGAAGGCTCCACGGTGGGCGCGGTGGTTGGCTGTGAGGGAGTTACAGGAGGGGTATTTCTTCCCCCTAAAGATTCTTGGAGCTTGTCGCGCAGTTTTTTGGCGGTATCGGAGTTAGGATTAATTTTGAGAGCTTGTTCGTAGGCGGCCAGCGCCTCTTGGGGGCGTTTCCAGTAGGTCAAGACCAGACCTTTCCCGTACCAAGCTTGATAGAGTTGAGCATCGAGTTGCAAGGCTTTTTCATAGGCGGCATAGGCGAGGGCTAATTGTCCTAACCGCCACATTTTATTGCCTTGATTAAGCCAGTTTAGGGGATTAGTATCGTTATTATTGGGAACTTCAAAAGCCCTGTATAATTCATCACCAATTTCTTGCAAAGATAAGGTATTGGGGGGCGAATTTTCGACATTTATCTGCCCTTGAATGCCAGACTGGGGTGCTAATTTCAAAAAAGTAGTGATGGGAATAGCGAGACTAAAGCCAATTGGCACGGGAACCTTTTCGATTTTTTCGGCTTCATTTTGTCCGTGAACCGCGATGACTCGTCCATTTATATCTAACACTGGACCGCCACTCATGCCCCCATAGGTGACACTGGTATAAACTATCTCATACCCCAACTCCGGAGGAAATATTTTCAGCAAGGGTGTAATGTCCTTGGGTAGCACTTTCCCCAGATTGAACAATCGTTTCCGCTTGCCGATAAATTTCGGGTCGGGCCATCCAGAAGCAAAAATAAATTGTTCGTCAGCTACTTGATAGTTACCCAAGGTCGCCAATTGATAATTTTGGTCGCTCTGAAACTGCACGAGAGCTAGATCTACTCCTGGTAATTTTTTGATGCTATTGTAATCGAGCGGATATTGCTTGCCATCCCAGGTAATAATTTTTAGTTGATCGTAATAGAACTTGCAGGCATCTCTAGCATCTTTACAGATTACATGACTAGCAGTAAGAACAGTATAAACTCTTCCTTCTTTGGCAATAATCGATCCGGAGCCATTAGAAGTAATTTTCCCATTCGCCCCCTCTTCTTCTGAGGGGATTAAAACGGTAATCTTTTCAGCAATTTTTTCTATCTCCTCAGTTGTTGATGCCTTAGCAATCTGAGGAGAAACCACAAACACCGCTATACTAACTAGGGCGGCGGAAATTTTCAAGAAATTGTTGCTCATTCTGGTTTAAAAATACAGTTGAGTGGAATTTACCAGAGTGGTGTGGGAGCGGGATTCTTTTCTCTTGGGGTTGACGAGGATGGAGAAGGAAAATCTTCCCAGAAAGTGGGTTCTCTATGGGTGGGAAGCGGTGGGGGTGACACTGCGGGCCGTTGCCGACTGGAAGCAGATACAGAAGATGACCCCGATTGTAAAAAAGTCCCAATAGGAATCGCCCAACTTAATCGACTCATTTGTTCCCACAGTGCCGGTGAAGTCACCGTTCCATCAGCAAAAACGTAGGATTTACCCCAGAGGGGATAAGCATGAATGCCGTTAATACCAATAACTTTACCTTGCCGATTCAGCAGCGGTCCGCCACTCATGCCATTTTTAATCTTATTGGTATAGCCGATTTGGTAGCCCCCCGAAAAGGATTTATCACTCAAAAGCGACACTTTACCAACGGTGAAGGTAAAATCAAAGGGATAGCCGGCGGCGAAAACTTCATCTCCGATAGTGAGATCATCGACATTAGCCAAATCAGCAATAGAATAAACTTGGCTACTGCGAAAAGAAATTAAGCCTAAATCATAATTATTCAAGCGAATTGTTCTGACCAACTGACCCCGATGTATCTTGCCGTCAGGGGTTTGTATTTGCCAACCCCGAGAGCGATCCCGCCCTAAAACATGGTCATTCGTGAGAACTTTGTAGGAAGCACCCTGCTTTTCAACTAAAATGCCCGAACCCCAGCCTTGCTCTGATAACACCTTAACGGTAATTGCTCTAGCTAACTGAAGCAGCTGTTGTTGTGAAAGTTGTTGAGAGCTATAGGCATTGGCCTGGTTAGGTTCCAGAGCAGGAGCATAGCTTTGGACAGCAAGCAAAGGTGTGGACAGTCCCAATAATAAACTGCCCGCACCAGCCAAAATTCTTTTTATAGGCCGACTCACTTGATCACTATGCTCCTATCTATAGAACTATAAAAGTTTACCAAACAGCGGGCGTTGGGTTTCCTTGCGTCAACCCAACCTACCTTATCTATAGAACTAGAAAAGTTTACCAAGCAGAACCGCCTGATGGTTTTTGGGGCGACTGTTCGGGGGAAGTCCCCGGCGCCGGAGAAGAGGACGAACCCGTAGCGGGATTTGTTTCCACGGGAACGCTTTCTAGGAATTTGCTGAAATCGATAGTGGCAGAATCCGATGAGCTTTCAAACAAAGGACTGCTGCTGGCTCCTTGCCGGAGGCCAAATAACTGCGCAAGTTTTTGCCTCGCATCATCTCCTCTCTTGAGGGTAAATAATAGGTTAGCACTATTAGCCCGTTCTCGCCCACTACTGGAGACATAGATGACTGGTTCACCATTCAGATAGCCCGTGTTAATATTACCAATTCCGCCTGGTCGAGAGTTCAGGCTATTGAATCTTCCAGTTACTTCTTCACACCGTCGCATGGGAGTGTAACCGGAACCACTAAAATAATCAGAAGACCAACGAATCACCGCTCTGTATTCATTAGGGCCGGATTGGACAAAAGTTGTCGGAATTCCTATATAGGGACCCGTCACTGGCACAAGACACTCGAATCTGGTTTGAGCTTGGCTCGGTGATTGTAAGGTCAAGGCAGCTCCTACACCAATCAGAGCAATAGTCAGAGTTTTTGTCAAAGTTTGTAGTTTCATTGTTCTTATCCTAATCCTGTAAAGGGACTCCATTGTACACTTCAAAGGTAGCTTTTATTTTTCCGCAAAACAAACAAAAGCAAGGCCTTTGCAACAATTCTTATTTTTTGGGATTACCCTTTCTTCAAACTCCTTTAAGAGAGCAATCAGATGAGTTCGTTTACCCCAAAGCAGACCAAACTTCTAACTTACTGACCACGCGACGAATCACCTCATCGGTAAACTCACTCATGGTCATTTGGCCCCCTAAATCGGGGGTTTTTTTGCCCTCGTGAATAGTTTCAAAGACACTTTCATAAATTGCCCTGGAAGCTTTACGCGCCTCGCTAGTTTCGATATAACCTAACAAAGCTGCCGAGGCTAAAATCATCGCCATGGGATTAGCGATATTTTTGCCCTCTAAAGCTGGGGCCGTGCCGTGGGGAGCTTCTGCCATAATGGTTTTAACCGCTAAGGTCTCCTCATCAAATCCCAAAACTAAACTTTCGGCCCCGGCAATACTGCCATAGAGTTGCAAGACAAAATCAGATAATAAATCGCCATCGCGATTAAGTGCTGGAATCACCAAAGCTTCGCCGTCGGTTTGTAAAAGTAGGGCAAAAGTTGCATCAATTAACAGGGGTTGATAACGCACTTCCGGATGTCTTTGGGCCGCCGCGTCTAATTCCTCTTTAAACATCCCTTCGTAGGTGGCACTAACGGTGAATTTTGGGCCACCAAATACCCGCGCCCCGGTTTTTTTGGCCTGTTGAAAGGTAAACTCGGCCACAGCGCGACTGGTAGCCCTAGAAATGCGCGAGGTGCGATAGGCAATTTCATCGCCGGTGGCAGTGGTTTCTCGCCATTCTTTGGCCCCGTAGGCATCGTCAACGGCCATGCGGACAATGGCAATGGGAGAATAAACGCCCCCAATCGGACGAATACCGGGGATACGGCGACCGATGCGGAGAATTACCTGAGAATTCATTGCTTCTCTTAAAATAGCGTTAGGACTGCCCACATCTCCTTTAATTTCTGGGGTGATGGTGGCAGCTTTGAGAGCTAATCCGGTTTTTAGAGTCGCTTCGGCGGCCTCGTGAACCACTTGATTGTTACTCTGGCGACGCTGGGCTAAACTAAGATCAAAATCGGCAAAGTTAAGCGGTTGACGAATTATCGAGGGTTGCAATACTCTCAGGGCTTCTAGTAATAGTTCTTCTCCAGTTTGGTCGCCGTGCATGACCACAATAGTGGGGATATTTTCAGTCATAATTTTTGAGTTTTAATAAAAATTTTCAAGTATATCTTAATGCTTAATTGACCGTTTAATCGGCTAAAAAAGATACTTTTTACCTTAATTAATTCTGTAATTTTATCAATCTTGCAGAAAAAGATATATAATACCAAATCTGGTTATTAAAAACCGATTATTTATTCTCCCTTTTGCCTTTTGCCCCCCTTGATAAGGGGGGTTTGATCCCCCCTGCCCCCCTTGATAAGGGGGGATCCCCCCTTAATCCCCCCTTTGATAAGGGGGGTGCCGATAGGCGGGGGGATCTACCCTTAATAAGGGGGGTATCTGAAAGTTTTTA
>NZ_JASJFF010001311.1:0-2779 GCF_030065435.1 Microcystis sp. M53603_WE2 | reverse complement strand
CCCCACACCCCACACCCCACACCCTACACCCCACACCCTACACCCCACACCCTACACCCCACACCCCACACCCTACACCCCACACCCTACACCCTACACCCTACACCCCACACCCTACACCCCACACCCTACACCCCACACCCCACTTCCCCAACCCGATTTCCCCAAGGTAACAAAACCAGATATTCTACTAAATAGTCGCCTATCACACCAGCCTGATCTCGTGGTCGTCCAATGCAGTTTGCCAAGATATTAATCGCCAATCGCGGGGAAATCGCCTTAAGAATCCTTCATAGTTGCGAAGAATTGGGCATTAGAACCGTTGCCGTCCACTCTACCATCGATCGCCATGCCCTTCATGTTCAATTGGCCGATGAGAGTGTTTGTATTGGTCCGCCTCCGAGCAGCAAAAGTTACTTAAATATCCCTAATATCATCTCGGCTGCCCTAACACGCAACGCCACGGCCATCCATCCCGGTTACGGTTTTTTGGCAGAAAACGCCCGCTTTGCCGAAATTTGTGCCGATCATCAGTTAACTTTTATCGGTCCGTCCCCCAGCGCTATCCTGGCTATGGGTGATAAATCCACCGCTAAAAAAACCATGCAAAAAGCGGGAGTTCCCACTATCCCCGGCAGTGGTGGTTTAATTACCTCGGAAGCGGAAGCAAAACGTATCGCTGATGACATCGGTTATCCTGTCCTGATTAAAGCCACTGCTGGCGGTGGAGGGCGTGGGATGCGTCTTGTCAAGAGTGCAGATGAACTAGGTGATATGTTAAAAGCCGCCCAAGGCGAAGCAGAAGCGGCTTTTGGCAATTCGGGAGTATATCTAGAAAAATTTATCGAATGTCCCCGACATATCGAGTTTCAGATTTTGGCCGATAGTCACGGTAACGTAATCCATTTAGGAGAAAGAGACTGTTCGATTCAGCGACGACACCAAAAACTGCTAGAAGAGGCACCTAGCCCCTTCTTAACGCCCCATTTACGCTCAAAAATGGGTAATGCCGCCGTTAAAGCCGCTAAATCGATTAATTACGTCGGGGTGGGAACCGTGGAATTTTTAGTCGATAAACACGGTAATTTTTACTTCATGGAAATGAACACCCGTATTCAGGTGGAACACCCCGTCACGGAGATGATCACGGGGATAGACCTGATCCGAGAACAAATTCTGGTGGCACAGGGCGAAAAACTGCAAATTAAGCAAGATCAGGTGATATTTAGAGGGCATTCGATCGAGTGTCGCATTAATGCCGAGGATCCCGATCACAATTTTCGTCCTCACCCCGGCAAAATTAGCGGTTATCTGCCCCCCGGTGGTCCTGGTGTCCGCATGGATTCCCACGTTTACACCGATTACGAAATCCCCCCCTATTACGATTCCCTAATTGGTAAGTTAATTGTCTGGGGAGAAAATCGCGACATAGCCATTAAACGCATGAAACGCGCCCTCCGGGAATGTGCGATCACGGGAGTACCGACAACTATTGATTTCCATCGTAAAATATTGGAAACTCCCGCCTTTTTAGCTGGAGATGTTTACACTAATTTCATCCAGGAACATCTCTTGCCCTAGCGCGTTACCATAAATTTTAGACGAGAGTAGGTTGGGGATAATAATGACAGTAAGTGGGTGGGTGGAATTAAATATAAGATGAACGTAGGTTGGGTTGAAGCATGAAACCCAACCCCCGCTCATGTTACGCTACCGCTAACCCATCCTACAAATAATTGTGCCTCCCTACTAGGGCGTTACCATGAATTTTAGACGAGAGTAGGTTGGGGATAATAATGACAGTAGAAGTTAAATTTAACTCGTTTCAACTCAACGATGAACAATTCTTTCAACTTTGTCAGGATAACCGAGATTTACGTTTGGAACGCAACCCAAAAGGAGATTTAATTATTATGCCACCGACTGGAGGAGAAACCAGCAATTCTAACGCTGGAATCACTGCCCAATTATGGTTATGGAATAACCTAAATAAATTAGGTGTGGTTTTTGATTCTTCTGGAGGATTTAAACTACCTAACGGGGCCGATCGCTCTCCCGATGCTGCTTGGATACCTTTAGAAAAATGGCAAGCTTTAACCCCACAACAAAAGGAAAGATTTTTACCTCTATCTCCCGATTTTATCATTGAATTAATGTCTCCTAGTGATAGCCTAGAAACCGCTAGGAAAAAAATGCAGGAATATTTAGATAATGGGACTTGTTTAGGTTGGTTAATCAATAGAAAAACTAGAGAAGTAGAAATTTATCGTCAAGGACAGGCAGTAGAAATTTTAACTAATCCAGAGAGTTTATCGGGGGAAAATATTTTATCTCAATTTGTCTTAGAACTTGATAATATTTGGTAATTCTATAATCCTATAAAAGAGAATCTAAACATGATGACAGTAGTAGAAATTAAATTTGAATCTTGGCAACTCAGCGATGAACAGTTTTTTCAAATTTGTCAGGATAACCGAAATTTACGTTTGGAACGCAACGCAAAAGGAGATTTAATTATTATGCCACCAACCGGAGGAGAAACTGGTAATTCTAACGCTGGAATCACTGCCCAATTATGGTTATGGAATAACCTACATAAATTAGGTGTAGTTTTTGATTCCTCCACGGGGTTTAAACTACCGAATGGGGCCGATCGCTCTCCCGATGCTGCTTGGATACCTTTAGAAAAATGGCAAGCTTTAACCCCACAACAAAAGGAAAGATTTTTACCTCTATCTCCCGATTTTGTCATTGAATTAATGTCTCCTAGTGATAGCCT
>NZ_JASJFF010000333.1:0-6331 GCF_030065435.1 Microcystis sp. M53603_WE2 | reverse complement strand
GATTCCATAA
Source organism: Microcystis sp. M53603_WE2 (assembly GCF_030065435.1). Lineage (NCBI taxonomy): Bacteria > Bacillati > Cyanobacteriota > Cyanophyceae > Chroococcales > Microcystaceae > Microcystis > Microcystis sp. M53603_WE2. Next base: position 6,321 of record NZ_JASJFF010000333.1, on the reverse strand, counting down.
AGATAAATCGCGTCTGAGTTTAGGAGCGAGATTAATGGTGGGGACGGTACTTTCCTTCATAATTTCTATCTCTGGCTATTTACCCGGTGATGGTTTATTAAGTAGTTAGGTGTTAACTGTCAAACACCCCCCTTATCAAGGGGGGCAGGGGGGATCAAACCCCCCTTATCAAGCAGGGGGGAGCCATCTTCAATTTAAATATAACCAGCTAAGTGAACTACTCTCAACAGAGTTGAGAGCTTCCTATTTCACGGGGGATTGCCTCAAGACGGACTTACGCCCAACTTTTGGTCTTACATCCCCTCTATAGGCAGTATCGCTAGTTCCTAACGACAATATCCGTAAGGCTTCATTTTTGATGTTTATCGCCGCATTTATATCACGATCATGGGTTGTTTTGCAATGCTCACAAGTCCATGTTCTAACATCAAGTGGTAAACTCGCTACTTGATTTAGACAGACATTACAAGTTTTAGAACTAGGGAAAAACCTATCAACTTCGATATAAGTTTTTCCTTCCCATTCTGCCTTGTATTTAAGCATTGTACAAAACATTCCCCAACCACAATCACTAATAGCCTTAGCTAAATTATGATTGCGTACCATGCCTTTAACATTGAGATTTTCTACCGCAATAACTTGGTTTTCGTTAACTATCTTACGGGATAGCTTGTGGAGAAAATCCTCACGACATCTTGAGATTTTAGAGTGAACTTTAGCTACTTTACGTCTAGCTTTTTGACGGTTGTTACTTCCCTTCTTTTTACGGGATAACTTTTGTTGTTTACGCTTTAAATTACGTTGATGTTTAGCTAAATGTCTAGGATTCTCATACTTACTACCATTGCTGGTAATGGCAAAATGAGTAAGTCCTAAATCAATTCCTATGCCTTTGCCATCCTTTGATGTCTCAGGCAACTCCAATTCGTCATCAACTAAAATAGAAGCGTAGTATTTACCGTCTGGAGTTTTTGAGATAGTAACGGTTTTAATTGTTCCTTCAAATTCCCGATGACGCACACAATAAACTAATCCAACTTTACCCGGTAATTTGAGGTAGTCACCTTCAAACTTGACATTAGCTGGATAGCTAATTGATTGCCTACCATGTTTGGACTTGAATCTTGGTAATCTAGCCCGTTTTTCAAAGAAATTTTGATAAGCTTGCGATAAGTTCAAAGCAACAACCTGTAAGCACTGAGAATAAGCATCTGTCAACCACTCATATTCTTTTTTGAGACTAGGCAATAGTCCCTGAATATAGTTTCGTGTTAGCCCTTTTCCTGTGGTTTTATAGGTTTCTTGGCATAAATTCAAGGAATAGTTCCAAAACCAGCGACAACAGCCGAAGCCTTTAGCTAAGGCTATTTCTTGCTCGGTATTGGGTTTTATTGTGAATTTATATGCTTTGTACATAGCTGTTATCAAGAATCTATATTTATGATAACACAACTTTATAGAATTGTCTATATGCTGGTCAGCATTCATCCCATCGCTAAAAGCGAGGGACTTCTGCTGACACTAAGTTAAATCAACTTCTGAAAGACAAAAAGGGCAAAAAATCAGAGTTTTAGCAATAAAATAACTATTTTTTGACCAAAAAGGTCATTTATTGGCTGTTACTGCCTTTTATCTTCCCGCATCCCTGTTTTAGACCCCATGAATCCCAACTGGGCGATCGAGATGAATTTTTTGGACTGCTTATTGGATAGAATAGGAAGTTAGGCCATCTAATCAAATCTGTATCCTTAAGGCTATGACAACTATTTCTCGATCGATCCCCCAATCACCCACTAAATCCTCGTCTATCGGCGGCTGGCGCGGTTTGATCGAAGAATATCGCCAATTTCTGCCCGTAAGCAGTAAAACCCCTGTAATTACCCTCCTAGAAGGCAATACACCCCTGATACCCGCCCCCTATCTCTCAGCACAAATCGGGCGCGATGTCAAGGTTTTTGTCAAATATGATGGTTTAAATCCCACCGGCAGCTTTAAAGACCGGGGCATGACCATGGCCATCTCGAAAGCTAAAGAAGAAGGGGCAAAAGCGGTGATTTGTGCCAGTACCGGCAACACCTCGGCGGCGGCGGCAGCCTATGCAAGAAGGGCCGGGATGCGGGCCTTTGTGATTATCCCCGATGGTTATGTGGCCTTAGGAAAATTGGCCCAGGCTTTATTGTACGGAGCGGAAGTCATCGCTATTAATGGCAACTTCGATGATGCCCTCAAGATTGTCCGCCAACTATCAGAAAATTATCCCGTAACTTTAGTCAATTCCGTCAATCCCTACCGTTTAGAGGGTCAAAAAACTGCTGCTTTCGAGATTGTCGATGTCTTGGGTAATGCCCCCGACTGGTTATGTATTCCCGTGGGTAATGCGGGCAATATTAGCGCCTATTGGATGGGATTCTGTCAGTATCACCAGATAGGCAAATGTGACCGACTGCCGAAGATGATGGGTTTTCAGGCCGCCGGGGCTGCCCCTTTTATCTCTAAACAACCGGTTGACCATCCCGAAACCCTAGCCACGGCTATCCGTATCGGCAACCCCGCTAACTGGGAAAAAGCCTGGGCTGCTAGTCACGCTAGTCAAGGGCAATTTCACGCGGTCAGCGATGAGGAAATATTGGCAGCCTATCGGATTTTAGGAGGCCAAGAGGGGGTTTTCTGTGAACCAGCCAGCGCCTCTTCTGTGGCAGGATTATTAAAAGTGCATCAACAGGTTCCCGATGGGGCCACCGTAGTGTGTGTTTTAACGGGAAATGGACTAAAAGACCCAGATTCGGCGGTAAAACACAGCAATAACCAACTAAAATCTGGGATTGCTCCCGAATTAACCCAAGTGGCTCAAATTATGGGCTTTTAAGCTAACGTTAATTCGGGTTAAGCAGCGCTTCTATAAAACTCCCTTAGAACTGGGAATTATACCGGCGCGACGGGGATCGATCGCTATGGCCATACTCATCGCCCGGGCAAAAGCTTTAAAAGTAGCCTCAATAATATGATGGGAATTAATCCCGTCTAATTGACGAATATGTAGGGTCATTTGACTGTGATTGACCAAAGCAACAAAAAATTCCCGCACTAGCTGAGTATCGTAGGTTCCCACTCTTTGGGTAGGAATTTCTAGACCATAACTGAGGTGGGGACGACCGGAAAAATCGAGGGCAACTTGCACTAAAGCTTCATCGAGAGGGGCGACAAAATGCCCGAAACGGACGATGCCTTTTTTGTCGCCTAAAGCTTGCAGTAAAGCTTGTCCGAGGGTGATTCCCACGTCTTCATTGGTGTGATGGTCATCAATTTCTAAATCTCCGGTGGCGCGCACATCGAGATCGATCGCAGCGTGGGAGGCGATTTGCTGCAACATATGATCAAGAAAGGGAATTCCTGTCTGGGCGCGACAATTGCCGCTACCATCAAGATCGATCGTCACCTCTACATCGGTTTCTTTGGTAGTACGACTAACCGAGGCGCGACGGCAAGGTGAGACAAAAGAATCGGGTATCTGGGAAGTGGAAATCATTTAAGTAAAAATAAGTAGGTAGCCGTTAAAAATTATCAGATGCCCCCCTTATTAAGGGGGGATTAAGGGGGGATCGGCACCCCCCTTATCAAGGGGGGATTAAGGGGGGATCGAATTATGGACTAGGGAGATGGGGGTTTTTTTCAGTAATCAGTGAACTTAAAACTCATATCTGATAACTGATAACTGATAACTGATCACTGAAAAGGCCTAACTTTCTGGTTCAGTTTTAGCTTCCGCTGGCGGACCGGGGGGCAACACTTCCTCGCTCAGGGGTTGAGGATTTTGGCTAGTGGGGGGACTAGCGGGGGAACCCTCCGGCTGATTGAGAGCGGGGGTTTGGGGAGGAGTTTCTGGGGCTTTTTCTTCGATTATCGCTTCTTTGGGCGGTTCTGACTGGGTTGGGGCCGGATTTGGACCTGTGGTTTCGGGCGGCTTGACGTTATCCGGTTGGGGGCTAACGGCCGGTTGCGGCGGTTGATTAGGACGAAGCGGGGTTTCAATTGCCGGCGTTACGGGGGGGGAGTTACGAGTATTGAGGTTACTACCCTCTGGTTTTGGGGGATTAGCGATCGCACCTCGGCACACTTCCGGGTTAGGGGCAAAACTGACTCGCACCTGATAGATTCTCGACTCACCACTGGGATTATTAAAACGAGTTGATCTCACTTCCCCAGCCGCCTGTTGATTGAAAATCGGGAAGCCAGCACTTTTAATTAACTGGGGTTCACTGCTGAGGCGGCCTTGGGCATCCACCGTCACCCCATAAACCGCCGTCCCCGCCAATTGACGGGAACAAGCCGTAGCGGGATAATTACCGGTCAAATTGACGGTAGTTATGCCTCTGCTGCCCTGATTGGGCTGATTTAGTTCATTTAAGGCGTTAGGATTAGTTTTTTGGACTCTGGCCAGCCAATCCACCTGATTTCTCATAGCATCCTCGTTACTGGTATTGCTTTTATCCGCCTCCAGGGAGCGCAAACGTTCCCGCATTTCCCACATTAATTGTTGACGACGCTGTTCATCTAGGGGCGATTGACCATTCGGCTCCGGTGTGCGGGCTAGGGAATTGTTTAATTGTTCCTGCGCCTGTTGCGATGCACTAAGGGGCGAATTTCGCAATCTATCTAAAGTTAGATTATCTTGGTAGGGATCGAAGTAAGGCCGCACCTGCTGGTTATTAGTCTCCCTAGGCAGATTATTATTGTCCGGCAGGGTGGGAACAGCAGGAGGACTGGGTAAACTGGGGGTAGAAGTGGGAAAATTGCGAGGAATCGGTAATCTACCCAGGGAGGGGATAGATGCCACGGGAGGAGAATAGATATTGACGGAGGGTAAAGAGGAGAGGGGAGGTAAAGCAGGTAAGGAAGGTAAGGGAGGAAGGGAAGAAACCGAGGGTAAAGGAGGTAAGGTGCTGTTATGGATGCCATCCATGGGGGGGAGAGGAGGCAAAGAGGAAGAGGACGAATTGGGGTTAGGCAGTTCCGGTAAGCTGGACAGGGAGGAGTCGAGACTGGGAAGACGTGACTGCTCTAGAGGGTTTAATTCAATCAGATTGACGTTGCGTAATTCCTTTTTTGGCTCCTGTACTGGATTATTGAGGAAATTAGGTAAGATAATCGCTAAAATTAGGGCATGAATACCAAGAGAAGCGGCGAACGAGAGATTATTAGAGTTAATTAGTTTATTTTCTTCGGTTTCTAGACCAAAATAGGAGGATGTCATAATGCTAGTTAATTGAGCAGAGCCTTGAGGGGAAAAGTTAACTCTATTTTAATCGTCAGGGCGATTTTTTTTCTTGAGGGCGGGGAATTAATTGGTGTCAGTACCCCACCACCCCACACCTAACACCCCACACCCTGCCACCACCGAAAAACTTTTTCAGCCAACCCTACTGATGCGGTGAGCGGGCCACAGCTTTTAATTTGGGATACAATTCCGAAGGGTCTAACAAAGGGATAAACTCATCGATTGCCGGTTTAAAATTAGCCGGAAAATTCTCCCTAGTTCCAGGACCGTTAGGCGATTTAGGCACTGATTCTAATTCAGGGAATTTGGGCGTTTCCGGGGTTAACTGCGAGAATAATTCCTCCACATTACTCATCCCTTTGCGAGGATCATTAAAAAGAGAAGTTTCTAAGTTGAGCAAAGAATCTTTACTCGTGGCTACTGTGCCATTATTATCGGTTTTTCCCGCTTCTGGCTCTGGACAGGGCTGCTCAAGGGTGGGAGAAGGTATATTGATCTGTTCCCGTTTAGGGATAACTGCTGGTTTTTTGCCATCTAACTGGGAATCTAGCAAGTTTTTACAAACCAAGCGCTCGAATTCCCCCGTAAAATGAAAGGTAGGATGGCCGCGACGGTGCCAAATTTTGAGGATTTCCTCCACCGAAATGACTTTGTAACGTCCCTGATAGAGTGCCTCTAAAATCGCCATGCGAATCCAATTTAGCGAATAGATGGGCAACCAGCGCTCGATTAATTCTTGCGCTTTATATCCTCTCATTTCAAATCGATATTGGTTGAGTATAGTCGCTATCTGCATGAGGTTGATCTCTGGGCTAATCTCTGCCATAGAATTTACAAAAACAGTGAGCGCAATCGTTACGGCTACTAGGCACTCTATATATTAAGATTCTATTCAGGTTTTTCCTAGAGAACTCCATAAAAAAGATGATCCAATAGTCAAGTGGTTTGATAAGGGATTTCCACAAACCACTTTGGCAAATGGGGAAGTCGATTAATCTGTTTTTCCAACTCTGCCATTGCCTTCTGAATCAACTTTACCCCAGTGT
>NZ_JASJFF010001120.1:0-8298 GCF_030065435.1 Microcystis sp. M53603_WE2 | reverse complement strand
GGCTAAAATTCCCGCGATTACCGGTAAACGATGGTTAGAAAAAGGACTATCAATAAAATTAGCCACAGTGCGGATAACTCCTGTTTTGGGATCGTCAGCACCGTACACTAATAATCCTAATCTAGCCTGAATGATTGCCCCGGCACACATGGGACAGGGTTCGAGGGTGACGTAGAGGGTACAATCCTTTAAGTGCCAATTGCCTAACACTTGACTAGCGGCACGAATCGCCAGAATTTCGGCGTGAGCGGTGGGATCATGGTGTTTTTCCTTGCAATTAGCCCCTTGAGCGATTAAATGTCCCTGTTTATCCACGATAACCGCTCCCACAGGTACATCACCCCGGTTTCCCGCAGTTGCCGCTAAATTTAAAGCTAACTGCATCCATTGCCGATGTTTCTCATAGGCTTTTTCATCAATAGACTTTAGATAGTCCCACATTTAGCCAGTAAATTATCTAATTTTTTCTGACCATCCAAAGCATACAAATCATCACAACCACCGATATGTTCATTATTAATAAAAATCTGTGGTACACTGCGTTTACCGTTGGACCGTTCGGCCATGGCTTGACGAGCGCTTTCATCCCCATCAATCTTGTATTCGGTGTATTTTACCCCTTTCCAACCCAGCAACCATTTAGCCCGAATACAGTAGGGACAAGTTGCCCAAGTATAAATTTCCACATTGGCCTTGATATTCTCGTTATAACGCCCAAAAAGCGAGTTAAATAGATTTAGCATCTTGTGACTACAGAAATATTTATCTTTATTTTATGGATTCTGCTACCAAAAAAGCCCAATTACGCAAACAACTAATTGCCCAAAGACGAGCGCTTCCTAAGCATATTTGGCAAGAAAATAGTCAGCAACTTTGCAAAAATTTACAATCTTTACCCCTCTTTCAGCACGCTAAAACCATTCTCGCTTACTTCAGTTATCGTCAAGAGCCGGATTTAAGTTCCTTATTTTGTCAACACCATCGCTGGGGTTTTCCCCGTTGTGACGGAGATAGCCTGACTTGGCACTGTTGGACTGCCGACGATCCCCTAGAATTAAATCGTTATGGCATCTACGAACCAACAGCGATCGCTCCTCTCATTTTACCGGCTGAAGTGGACTTACTATTAATTCCCGCCGTCGCTTGCGATCGCCAAGGTTATCGCTTAGGCTACGGGGGGGGTTATTTTGATCGTCTCTTACATTCCCCCGAATGGCAAGCTATCCCCTCGATCGGGATTGTCTTTGACTTTGCCTATCTCGATACCCTTCCCCTCGATACTTGGGACCAAAAATTACAGGCAATCTGTACCGAATCGAGAACCGAAATTTTTTAACAATTATTTCCCTATTCCCTCACACCCAATCCCCAAGCTGATCCCTGTCTCGGAGTCTCCTATCTGGGAGTCTCCTGTCTCCTATCCCCTATCTCCTGTCTCCTATCTCCTGTCTCGGAGTCTCCTATCTCCTATCTCCTATCTCCTATCTCCTGTCTCCTGACTCCTGACTCCTGACTCCTGACTCCTGACTCCTTACCTCACCGTTAACTTTACTTTTCACCGACTACTCATATATTAAGTTTTATTGAATCCGATCGACCCTTAAGATAGCTTTGCTAGGATGAAATTCACATCAGGAGATGTTTATAGTAATCACCGGAAAAAGTCAACAGGGAAGCAATGAAACACTTTCACGAACCATGGATTCAAGAATGGTGTCAAGAAAACGGCTGGACAGAGCTATTTCTCGAACGCTACAGTAATTATTGGGCATTCCCTCCCAATGCCGTGATGCCAGAACCAATTCCCACCAAAGTGTTACAAAACATTAAGCGCCAAAAAGGTCTATCCCCTGCCGAAAAACTTTGGTTAGGAGTGGCGATCGGATTGACTCTGACAGCTTTAATTCTCTGTATCACCCTCGCTTGTCCCATGCCTATAGTTCTCGCTTTCGCTTTTGATGCTGTCACCGCAGCGCGATTGGAAGTGGAATATTAACCCAGCAAAAATTGAGCAGCAGAAACCCAAAAAGGGGGAGATTTTTCCGAAAGTCTTCCCCTTTGCCGCTTTTTTCTGGACAGGTACGATCGATCTGTCTTGAATCAGTAATCGGTGATTAGTGGTCAGTAGGAGAATAGAATATTAAGTGAGCAGTATTCAATGGCAGTTTTCTGCTGTCTTTTCACTGATTACTGTTTACTGTTTACTGGACGGCTACGCCGTGCCTTTGACAACACTGAAAAGCTCTCATGTCCGAATCTCGTCGCTTACAGTTTACCCCCGATCTGGAAATTTGTCGTATTTTGAACGGAATGTGGCAAGTTTCAGGAGCCCATGGTTCGATCGCACCCCAAAAAGCGATCCCTAGTATGTTCTCCTATCTAGATGCCGGTTTCACCACTTGGGATCTGGCCGATCATTACGGTCCGGCCGAAGATTTTATCGGTGAATTTCGTCGTCAATTAGTCGCCCAAAGGGGCATTGATGCCTTAAATAATCTGCAAGCTTTCACTAAATGGGTTCCCCGTCCGGGTAAAATGACTAAGGAAATAGTCGCAAAAAATATCGCTATTTCCCTACGTCGTATGGATGTGGATAGTCTCGATTTATTGCAGTTTCACTGGTGGGATTATCGCGATAAAAATTATCTAGATGCCTTATATTTTTTAGGAGAATTACAACAGGAAGGCAAAATTAAACACCTGGCCTTGACTAATTTCGACACGGAACATTTAAAAATTATTCTCAGCGCCGGGATTAAAATAGTCTCCAATCAAGTCCAGTTTTCTCTAATCGATCGCCGTCCCCTCGTCAAAATGGCGCAATTTTGCCAAGAACATAACATCTATCTACTCGCCTATGGTACTCTAGCAGGAGGCTTATTAGGGGCAAAATATCTCGGTCATCCCGAACCCAATGCCATGAGTCTCAATACCGCTAGTTTACGGAAATATAAAAACATGATCAATGCTTGGGGAAACTGGCAATTATTCCAAGAATTATTAACCGTTCTTAAAGCGATCGCTGATTCCTATCACGTCACCATTCCTAATGTGGCAGTGCGTTACGTTCTCGAACAAAAGGCCGTAGCCGGGGCAATTATCGGGGTGCGTTTGGGTGTTGCTGAACATATCCAAGAAAATGCCCGTATTTTCGATTTTCAATTATCCCCCCAAGACTATCAAAAAATTGATCATGTCTTGCAAAAATCCCGGGATTTATTGCAGTTGATCGGTGATTGCGGTGATGAGTACCGTCGTTAAGTAGGTAGGTGTTAAAAATTGTCAGCTTTCCCCCCTTATTAAGGGGGATCCCCCCGCCTATCGGCACCCCCCTTATCAAGGGGGGTAGGGGGGATCGGCACACCCCTTATTAAGGACTGATAACTGATAACTGATAACTGAAGACTGATAACTGAAAAGAGGCTAATGATGAGATTTGAACAACCAATCCCCGATGATCCCGCTAATCAATGGCGCTATCAATTAGATCAATTCGTGCAAGAAAATCAACAGGAATTAGCCGGTTTAATGTGGGGTTTACTCTCGGAATGGGGAGAAGATGCCCAAGAAACCCTGGGCATCGATCTTAAACCCCAGCCCCATTTTGTCTGTTGTTCTAGGGAGGCTCTAGAGAAATTAAATCGCAAGGTTAATTGTAAAATTCAAGAGATGCTTGGGATTATTTACCGCTATAATCCCAGGGAAGAAGTGGCTATAGTCGCTATCGGTGATGGTCAGGTAAAATTGATTTATTTTCAACCCGATCTTTCCCCTCCTGAATGTTTTGATCGCCTCGAAGTGGATCTCGATACCCTCATTCAACAGTTAGAGGCCAAAATGCTGGCGGAAATCCAATCTTTCCCAATTTGATGCCGATTGCCAGCGCAAAAAGTTGGCAGATTGTCCCACCGATAAACCTGCTAATCCGATCGCTTTTCTGGGAGATTCTGTGCCTAGAAGAATCGCCGTTTCTAAATCACATATTCCCCAGTTAACTAAATTGGCTACTCCTTGTAATAAGGGTAAGGTTGTTCCCGCTAAAGTACCGTCAAAAAGTCTTGCTGTTCCCTGTTTAACTTCAATTTCTCTCTCGTCCCAAGGATAGACACCATCTTCTAAACCGATCGGCGCTAAAGCATCACTAACTAAGAAAATTCCTCGATGATAATTACTGGCTTTTAGTAATAATTCTATCATGGTTGGATGGATGTGTTGACCATCGGCAATTAACCCACAATACACATCGCGATTGATAATTGCTTCCCCTAATAACCCCGGTTGACGATGGTGTAAAGGAGGCATGGCATTAAAGGCATGAGTAACCATTTTTGCCCCCTGTAAAAAGGCTTTTTTGGCTATTTCTTGACTCGCTTGCGAATGTCCTAAACTGACGGTAATCCCTCGATCGCTTAGGTATTTAATTACAGTACCGCTACTATCTAATTCGGGGGCTAGGGTGATAATTTTTACGATCGATAAGTAGTCCCCAAAAATTTTATCTATTGTTTCTATACTTGGGGTTAAAAGATATTGTCCCAGATGCGCCCCCCTTTTTTCATAGTTTAAAAATGGTCCCTCTAAATGTACTCCTAAAACCTGCGCGCTCGCTCGATTTTCCTGTTTCTGTTTCTCGATATATTTGGCAATTACTGAGAGGGATTTTTGAAATTTCTCCACAGACGTGGTTACTAAGGTGGGCAGATAACCATCAATTCCTTGATTCCCAAGATAATCACTAATCTTATCTAATTTTTCTAGATCTGTTATTTCTAAGTCGGGAAATGCTAATCCTAATCCTCCGTTGATCTGTAAATCTACTCCTCCCAACGATAGCCAATCCCCTTCCATATCGATAATCTTTTCCCCTTTTTTCCTTCCCCCCATCTCCGTGATTCTCTCGATCTTTCCCGCAGCATTTATTTCTACTTGTTGTCGATCCTGATAGGCGGGAATTCTAGCGTTAATTAGGGTTATCATAGAAGCAGAAAACTAATTTTTTTTTATTATAATCTCAAAAAAAAACTTTTTTTTTGATCATGCTTGACAAGGGAGCATTTTTGTGAGATACTTTTTTCTAGAATGGGAATCTGTGCGTTAGTTGATAGTTGCTGACATCCAATTGTATAAAAACTGATCATAAAAAAATAATACCATAACCTGTCCGCTCCCTGCCCAGAGATTGCAAAAATACTTTACAAAACAATTAAGTAGGGAGGCACAATTATTTGTAGGATGGGTTAGCGGTAGCGTAACCCATGCGGTAGTTGGGTTTCATGCTTCAACCCAACCTAAGTTCATCTTATATTTAATTCCACCCACCTACTTACAGCCTTTCTCCCGCAGTTCCGGCGTTCCCCAAAACCAGTGACTGTCAGAGGGAAAGCTTTGTCCTATAATAAAATTAAGACCTTATAAAAACTGCTTTTTTAGCGATAAAAGAGTAGCAATCTCAGCAATTAGAGAGGGGTGTGTGTTTTTTAAAAAAATAGAGAAACAGACTCAAGAACCGCGTCGTATTATTATCGGAGATGTGCATGGCAGTTTTCAGACACTTTTGCGACTATTAAACCGAGTTGCTCCCGATAGTGAGGATGAGGTTTATTTTCTGGGGGATTTAATCGATCGAGGACAGCAGAGCTTGGAAGTGGTGGATTTGGTGATCAAAAATAACTATCAGTGTCTCCTAGGAAATCATGAATATATGCTCTTAAAAGCTCTGGCAGGAAAAGAAGTTTCTGAAAAATGGTTTAACGGCTGGATCGAGAGTGGCGGGGCGGCGACACTACTAAGTTATAATAACAATATACCCGCCGAGCATATCAATTGGTTCCAATCTCTACCCGCTTATTTAGACCTAGGAGATATTTGGTTAGTTCACGCGGGAGTACACCCAGAATATCCCCTTGAACAGCAAACAAACGAGCAGTTTTGTTGGATTAGAAACGAATTTCATGCCATGACCCAACCCTATTTCAAGGATAAACTAATTATCACAGGTCATACTTTAACCTTTACCTTTCCCGATGTCAAACCGGGACAACTAGCTCGCGGCAACGGTTGGCTAGACATTGAAACTGGGGTTTATCATCCTCAAAGTGGTTGGTTAACTGCTTTAGATTGGACAAATCAATTAGTTTATCAAGTGCAGAATCAAAATAAAAATTGTCGCACGATACCTTTAGAAAAAGCGGTGGTTAATCTAGACCTTGACAAGATTTCTCGTTACTCCTCCAGGGAAAGCTCATCTAAATCACTGAATCTTTAATGGTGATTCAGAAAAGAGAGGCCATAAAACCAGAAGGATCGGTTAAAATAGTTGATAATCTGATTAATACCCTTTTCTAATGACCCTTGAACTCTTATACCAAGCTTTCATCGAAACAATTCAACATCCTGACCCTGAGATAAATCTAGCTCGGGCAGCCCTACAAATAGCCAATTTTGAATATCCCCGTCTCAAGATTGATCACTATTTAAATAGAATAAATTTAATGGCTGACGAGGTAAAAAAACGTTTACCAGATAGATTATATCCCTTAAAAATAGTCAAGGTTATCAATCAATATTTGTTTGAAGATTTACAATTTACTGGTAATACCCAAGAATACTATGACCCCCGCAATAGCTACTTAAATGACGTAATCGATCGCCGCACAGGTATTCCGCTCACTCTCTCGATCATCTATTTAGAGATTGCCAAACAGATCGATTTTCCCATGGTAGGAATTGGTATGCCTGGGCATTTTATTATCCGTCCCGATTTCGAGGAAGTGGAAATTTTTGTCGATCCCTTTCACGGTGGTGAAATCCTATTTAAACAGGACTGTCAAGAAAGATTAAGTCAAGTTTATCAACAGCCAGTTAAATTAGAAGAACATTTTCTCAATATTGCTACCAATCAGCAAATTTTATTACGTTTGTTGACTAATTTAAAATATATTTACCTGAATCGTCAACAATGGTCTCAGACAATTCGGACAATAGATCTGCTACTTTTGCTCATTCCTAATCATCCCCTAGAGCTGCGCGATCGAGGTTTAGTTTACTATCAAATAGGACAACTCAGCCAAGCGCAACAGGATTTAGGCTTCTATCTCGCTCTCCTACCCAACGCTCAAGATGCAGAATCCATTCGACAATTATTGCAAAAAATTAACTCTTAAGTTGTCCGTCGTCAGGAGATTATTTTTATTTGTTCTCCCCACACCCCACACCCCACCAACAAACTTTTTCAGCAAACCCTAACTAAAATGACTATTAGTCCTTCCGTAACCGCGAAAAAACTCAAAATCGGTCAACTGCGAAAAGTCCATCATATTGCTTTCAACGTCAAAGATATGGAGGTTTCCCGTCATTTTTATGGGGAAATATTAGGATTAGAGGAATTAGTGGGCGAAAAAATTCCCAGTACCTTAAAAGAATTAGTTGCCCAGGGAAAAGTGGCCAATTTTATCACCCCCGATGGTACAGTAATTGACCTATTTTGGGAACCAGATTTAAACCCTCCCGACGACAATCCCGAAATCGCTTTTACCCGTGCCAACCATTTAGCCTTCGATATTGCCCCCGAATGCTTCGATTTTGCCCTAGAAGTGCTACAAAGTCAGGGAATTACCATTGCTAGTGGACCCGTAACCCGTCCGACTGGGAGAGGGGTTTACTTCTACGATCCCGATGGCTTTATCGTCGAAATTCGCTGTGATCCCGCATCTTAACGACTCAGAGGACGAAAATTGCCACGAAAAACCAAAAAAGTTAGGGTAATCGCTAATATAATCGCTGTTATCGCAATTAGAGGCAGAGAAATCTGTTTAACAGCGATCGCCAAAAAAGCCCAGATAAACACCCCGATAAAAGCCCGATCTTTTCTTTTTAAACCGACTAAAATCGCGATTATCGCCCCGATAACTAGGATTATTACCGTCCAGATCTGGTCTGTTAGACCCCATCGCTGCCAGTTGATCCAATCTAACACCGAAGCGACGTTGACAATCGTGGCTACGGTAATCCAAGCGAAATAAATACTAATAGGAGCATTAACTAATAAACCCTGTTTACGATTGACAATCAAGCGATTAATTTCTAAGCGAAGATAAAGCCGGATGAGAGGAATTAAAATGCCTAGCATTGTCAATAAAGACAGGGTAAAAAAACGCAATTGAAAGAGAATTACCCAGAGAATCTGACAAGCACTAGCGATGGCTAATTCGTAGCCTAACCGACGCAAACGCGGTTCAGTTTTATTGAAAGCCAAAGCTTGGTAAATTCCCAGACTAATTAAACCCAGATAAATTAATC
>NZ_JASJFF010000316.1:0-2290 GCF_030065435.1 Microcystis sp. M53603_WE2 | reverse complement strand
TGAAAGTTTAATTGATCTAATACTAAGCGTCTTCCGTAATTTTTTTTGACATTATTAATAGTCAGCATTTTTAATAAAGTAATAAGGATAGTCAGGCTTTTTTAGGCCATCAGCCGTCAGCTAGGTAATAGTACGAATAACAGGGAAATTGGCTAATTACACTGAAAAACTAAGAAGCTGAATAACTGATGGTGGGTTACGGCGAATAGATAAATTAATGATTAAGTCTGATAATTTGTCTCCGCCTAACCCACCCTACCTAACTGATAACCGATCACTGATCACTGATAACTGATTTACAGTCGGCGTTCAAGGTTTAACATTTGTCGATAGGTAAGCCAACCACCTGCTACCATAGCTAGAGCAAAAAGACAGAGAAAGCGAAAATGAGAGCTAATATCTTGGAGATTTTCGCCCTTTGCCCAAACAGCAATTAAAGCTTCATTCATGTGGTAGATCGGGTTATATTTAGCCAGAGATAGAATATTGTCGGGGAATAAAGCAGTCGGGAGAAAAACGCCGCCTAAAATTAATAAAGGAACCCCAAAAGTTCCCACCAAAGCATTAACATCTTCTGTTCTTTTCGCCAGTTGAGTACCAAGGATAAATCCTAAACCCACATAGGCGGTGATACTAAGGAAAATAATTAATAATTCTAGAGGAATTGAGCCTTTAAAAGTGGCTCCATACTGTTTAGCAATAGAATAAACTAAAACTGTCTGACAGGCGGCAATCGCACAATGGGCGAGAAAAATGCCGATGAAATAGGAAACACCGCTTAAAGGCGATAAAAATAACCGTTTAATCGTTTGTTGTTCCCTTTCTGCTACCACCGTCGCCACGGTTCCCCCCAAACAACTAAAGAAAAGTGCCGCCCCGACGAGGGTGGGAGGAGTAGCCAGAGCCATTGCCTCAGCAAGCTCAATTTTGCCTTTTTCTGCCATAATATAGCCATTTAAGAGCAGGACAAGGATCGGGAAAATGCCCCAGAGGATTAAGCTACGCCCGCGCCGGATTAATTCCACTAAAATTCGTTGAGCGATCGCTAAAATTTCCTGCCAATATTTCATAGAATGTTAGTGTAATTGTTTCTCCCTGTAGAGAAATAAGTTTTCCTACTTTCGACTTAGGCTTATTGTAAGTGTTCCAGAGCTTGATCGGCGCGCAATCTTACCACTATTTCCGCTTCCGTCTCCCGAATCTGTCCTAAAAGTTCCCGAATCGCCCCGCGAAATGCCGCCGCCGCAGTTCCTAACCCCTCCAATCCGACGATCGCCGCATATCTAACCACCCACTCTGGATCCCCTTGCAAAAGTTTCTCCAGTGCCGCAAAAACTGCTTTTTGAGCCTCAGAAACCCGACTTTTCTCCAAATCAGACCAAATTATATTTCCTAAGCCCCTAGCCGCCCCTCGCCGCACGCTAAAGGAAAAATCACTCACCGCCGCCTCAAGTAATAAGTCCAATCCTCGCACATCGCCAATTGCTGCTAGGGCGCGGGTTGCCCAAGCTCTCGCCCCATAATTATAACCGTCTAGGTTGGCCAGTAAATAGGGAACCGCCGCTTTGCCGATGGCGATTAAACCATCCACGGCTGCCACGGAGGCACCGGGGTTATTATATCTCAGGACATCGGTGAGGGTGGGTATTGCCGCTTCACTTTTGGCGGCGGCTAAGTTTTCCACGGCGGTTAGTAACCCATTGGCTGAGTCGGCTTTTTCGACGGCAATAATTAAAGTCTCAACGGTAGGAAGCATTGGTTATCAGTAGAAGGGATGAGGGGTGTAGGGGTTAGGGAGTGGGGTGTGGGGTGTGGAGAAGTGGGGAACTGGGGTGTGGGGTGTGGGGTGTGGGGTGTGGGGTGTGGGGTGTGGGGTGTGGGGAGAATAAATAAAATAATCTCCTGCCTCCCGACGACCGGCTACTGACGACCGGCTACTGACTCCTAACTCCTATATCCTAACCCCGCTAACCAACTTTTAAAGATAATTTTATCGCCAAACTTTTTTCTGTAAAATCTGATTAATTTCTTGGGGAAAAGGACAATCATTGGGAAAGTTAAAGGATTGATAATCGGGGTTATCTCGCAAGCTTTTTAAAGCCGTGGCATAGCAATCTAAAAATACTTGCTCCCAGTAGGGTTTTAAACTAGGAGAATCGATCAAAAGTTCTTCTAGTTCCCGTTGACTGCGCCTAATAGTTTCTTGCCAACCTCGATAATCCTCAACGTAATCAGTATAGCAAAGTTTGAGGCATTGTTCTAAGATGGTGGTTAACCGGTTGCGGAGTTC
>NZ_JASJFF010001321.1:0-1564 GCF_030065435.1 Microcystis sp. M53603_WE2 | reverse complement strand
GAGAAGGAAACGGCGACCGGAAAAATTAACGTTTTCGAGCTAGAAATTCAACTCGATCGCTCCTGTATTCAAAAGGGAAATCAATGTATTCCCCTCAATCCGGGGGATACGGCTACCGCAGAGGCGATCGTCCGTCAGCGTCGGGTGATCGATTACATCCTCGATCCCTTTAAGGATCTGCAAAAAGACGGGTTAAAACTGTAGTTTTTTTAGGTATCGAAGCCAAATTACTTACACCCCTCCCTAACCCTCTTGCCTATCTCAACTAGGAAATTAATTTCCCATAACTGTTTCAGGAGTCATTATGTCCCATAGTATCACCATCACGAATCAAGACCTTATCCAACAGCTTAAGCTATCGGGGAAACTTCCCGAAATGGCCGAGGGAATTATCGCTCGGAAAATCATCACCGAAACCGCGACGGAAGCGGGGATTAAAAACACGACTGCCGAGTTACAACAGGCGGCCGATCAATTCCGTCTCGCCAATGAATTACATAACGCCAAAGATACATGGAATTGGTTGGAAAAACAGGGCTTATCCCTAGACGATTTCGAGGCAATCGTTCAATTCAATTTACTATCGGGTAAATTAGCCGAACATCTTTTCGCAGACAAAATTGAATCCTATTTTGTGGAACACCAGCTAGATTATACCGGCGCGGTGATCTACGAGGTGGTGTTAGCAGATCAGGCGATGGCGGAGGAGTTGTATGAATCGATTCAGGAGGAGGAAATCAGCTTTCAGGAAGTAGCGCATCGCTATATCGAGGATGTGGAATTACGACGCAAGGGGGGTTATCGCGGTACTGTTTACCGTAAGGATTTACGACCGAATCTTTCGGCCGCAATTTTCGCATCGGATTCTTCTCGATTGTTGAAACCGCTGCAAGGCGATCGAGGTTTTCACCTGATTTTCGTTGAGGAAATCCTTAAGCCAAAATTAACCGAGGAGTTGGCTTTGCAAATCCGTGCCGAGTTGTTTAACGGTTGGGTAAAGGAGAAGATTCAGGAAATAAAATACGAGTTAAGTAATTAATTGTGGACGGGGTGGGTAATACTCACCCCGCAAACGTAGCAAGTGAAGATAAGAACTATGGAATGTGTGATCTGTAAATATGGTACGACTCGATCGAGTTTTGTTACCGTTACTTTAGAGAGGGATAATTATATCATGATTTTAAAACAAGTCCCTGCGGATATCTGTCAGAATTGCGGGGAGTATTATCTAAGCGAGTCGGTCACTGCGGAGGTTTTACATAAGTCCGATCGCCTATTTTGTAGGTGGGGTTGACAACGGAAACCCAACATCATCCCCCTATTATTCTTCATGTTATGTGTTGGGTTGCACTTCGTTTAACCCAACCTACGGATTATTTTACTATAAAATTAATACAATATTGATTAATAAAATACCAATAATCCGATTATTCTTGAGTGAGCTTATTTAGCATAAAAACCAACAAAGCGATTTTTAATACATACACTTTTAAAAATTCCTGAATCTATTCATTAACAGAATTCCCAGTTAATAAAAAAAATAAATAGTGCTTGCTGAATAATG
>NZ_JASJFF010001043.1:0-1452 GCF_030065435.1 Microcystis sp. M53603_WE2 | reverse complement strand
GCAACAACGTTATTTAATTCAAAGGGAGCAAAACCGATTTCAATTATCATCTATTTTTAAAGAGTATATCAAAAGCGATCGCTTTACCCAAATATGACTATAAGAGTTTGCTACCCCTAAATTCCCCTTAAAAAGGGGTACTTAAAGCCGAAAAAAGGGGCTTTGCGCCCCCTAAAAATCTTTAGTCAACGGATTAAAAATCTACACCAGACTATAGACAATTACTAAACCCAAAACTGCGGCAAAGACAATTAAAGCGTAGAATTGGGCGCGACCATTTTCGAGGTATTTAAGACCTTCACCACTGACAAGAGTAGCTAAACCAGTTAAATTCACCGCCCCATCGATAACGCGATAATCCACCTCCATAATTTGCCGTGCGAGACGACGACAACCCTGGACAAAAACTCGATCATAGAGATTATCAATGTACCATTTGTTCAGGGAAAAACGATACAAAACGGGGAATTTTTCGACAATAGTTGCGGGGTCAATTTTCTTCTGGAGATACATCAAAGAAGCGACAGTAATCCCGATTAAAGCAATCCCCACCGAATTACCCGCCATAATCAGAAACTCTGTCCAATCAAAAGCATGAACTTCTTCCACTACTTCGTTAGGAACATGAATAAAACCCTCGAAGAAATTCTGCCAAGGTTTACCCACCAAACCGATTAACAAAGAGGGAACCGCCAAAATCATGAGAGGTAAAGTCATAGTAATTGGCGATTCGTGGGGTTCATGGGCATGATGGCCGTGGTTGTCTTCTTCCTGTGCTTCCGAGTCTAATTGCTTAACATTCATTGCCCCCGGTCCAAAAGCCGGAATCGCGCCCGCGTTGGCTAACAGTCGGCGTTTAATCTCCTTATTAGTGCCTCTAAACTCCCCTTCAAAAGTGTTAAAGTACATCCGGAACATATAAAAAGCTGTTAAACCCGCAGTCCCCCAACCGATTAACCATAAAGCTGGGTTCGCCTCAAAAGCTAAACCGAGAATTTCATCCTTCGACCAGAAACCAGCGAAAGGAGGAATCCCACAGATGGCCAGAGTTCCCACCAAGAAAGTTAGGGCAGTAATGGGCATATACTTGCGTAAACCGCCCATCATCCGCATATCTTGCGCTAAAACTGGCTCATGACCGACCACATCCTCCATACCGTGGATGACCGAACCAGAACCGAGGAACAACATCGCTTTAAAATAAGCGTGGGTCATCAGGTGGAATAACCCCGCACTATAAGCACCAATACCCATAGCCATAACCATATAACCCAATTGGGAGATGGTGGAATAGGCTAAACCCTTTTTGATATCATTCTGGGTGAGGGCGATACTTGCCCCTAGGAAGGCAGTAAAGGCCGCCGTCCAAGCAATTACCGTCATCGCCGTGGGAATTGGCTCAAAAACGGGATACATCCGAGCAATCAGGAAAACTCCAGCGGCCACCATAGT
>NZ_JASJFF010001052.1:0-4017 GCF_030065435.1 Microcystis sp. M53603_WE2 | reverse complement strand
TACACTTCTGTTACTGCCTTGAGGAGCTTTGCTAAACAGAAGCAGGAATGGAGGGGAACGAGTAAAAACCTCCCCACCCCGCTTATATCATAGGTTTAAATCAATACTTTTGTAAAGATATATCGATTTAAACTCAATTTACAAAAATTTGCTTGTCAAGCTATCCGTTCTAGTATAGATTTAGAACAATCGATCTTTAAAAACCATAAAGTTTTGTCTATCAAGGCTGGTCTGTCAACCGCCAGCTTTGTTATGGCAAAAAATCCTTTGCTCAGTTGGATTCTCATGGAAATAACCAATCGTATTCATTTTGACAATTTGCGGGGCGATAGCTTCGGTGGTGTAACAGCTGCCAGCGTTTCTCTCCCTCTAGCTCTTGCCTTCGGGGTGGCTTCTGGGACGGCGATCGAGGCCAGTTTAACCGACAAAAATCCCGAATTAGGCTTACCTGCGGACTTGACACTGTCCAAAGTTCTGCCCGCAACAGGTTTGCTTAAGGGGTAAAGAGCCTTACTCTTACTCTCTTTCAGCTTTTGAAGGTTCATTTAGTTCGTTTATATTCAATACTCCTCATCAGGGGAGGCTTAAGGAGGTATTCGTGGATTTTTTCTCATTGTTTGTCATGGACTTTATCCAGCAGTTGCAGTCGCCAACGCTGGCCTTTTTGATTGGTGGCATGATCATTGCCGCTCTCGGTAGTGAATTGGTCATCCCAGAGTCGATTTGTACGATCATCGTCTTCATGCTGCTGACCAAAATCGGTCTGACCGGCGGGATTGCCATCCGCAATTCCAACCTGACGGAAATGGTATTACCAATGATCTTTGCCGTCATAGTAGGGATTATTGTGGTCTTCGTCGCACGCTATACCTTAGCCAATCTGCCCAAGGTGAAAGTGGTGGATGCGATCGCAACTGGGGGGTTATTTGGAGCCGTGAGTGGCTCGACTATGGCAGCCGGTCTGACGGTACTCGAAGAACAAAAGATCCCCTACGAGGCCTGGGCCGGCGCACTCTATCCCTTTATGGATATCCCGGCGCTGGTAACGGCGATCGTGGTGGCTAACATTTATCTTAACAAGAAGAAGCAGAAAGAATCGGCCTACGACCGCGAGTCTTTTAGCAAGCAGCCGGTGGCGGCCGGGGATTATTCCGATCAGCAGGATTATCCCAGCAGTCGGCAGGAGTATCTCAGTCAGCAGCAGCCTACGGATAATCGGGTCAAGATCTGGCCGATCATTGAAGAAAGCCTTCGCGGACCTGCCCTATCGGCCATGTTATTAGGTCTGGCTTTGGGCATATTCACCCAGCCGGAAACTGTCTATAAAAGCTTCTACGATCCCCTCTTTCGTGGCTTGCTTTCAATCTTGATGCTGGTCATGGGGATGGAGGCTTGGTCAAGGGTTGGTGAACTGCGTAAGGTGGCCCAGTGGTATGTCGTCTATAGCGTCCTAGCACCGTTTGTACATGGTCTAATCGCCTTCGGTCTCGGCATGATTGCCCACTACGCCACCGGGTTCAGCTGGGGCGGTGTCGTGGTTCTGGCCGTCATCGCTTCCTCTAGTTCCGACATCTCCGGGCCGCCCACGTTGCGGGCCGGTATCCCCTCGGCTAATCCCTCCGCCTATATAGGCGCGTCCACGGCCATCGGTACGCCCGTAGCGATCGGCTTGTGCATACCCTTCTTCCTTGGTCTCGCCCAGGCCCTCAGCGGCGGCTAGGATTGTGGTCTGTGGGCGCTCCCTTGACGGGGCTTACCAAGCAAATAAATGTACACATTTAAGGAGATAATCAACATGGCCAAACCAGCCAAAAAGCTCGTCATCGTCACAGAAAAGATTTTGTTGAAAAAAGTCGCCAAGATCATCGAAGAATGCGGGGCGAGTGGTTACACGGTGATGGATACTGGCGGTAAAGGCAGTCGCAACGTGCGCTCGTCGGGACAACCCCACGTTTCCGAAACCGATACGAATGTTAAGTTCGAGATACTTACCCCCGATCGAATTATGGCCCAAAATATTGCCAAGCAGGTTGCCGATCAGTTTTTCCTCAATTTTGCGGGCATGATCTATCTCTGTGATGCGGAGGTTCTGTACGGACAGAGTTTCTGTGGACCAGAGGGCTGTGAAATCTAGACAACTAAGCTTGTCTTGATCCGGGCCACCCCATCTGCAGCCTGACTGTCCTTGAGCGGTGGCCCTTTTTCCTATCCCCCAGTTTTATGACCACCTAGGGCTTGCTGAATAAATCTAAAAACCTTGTTGGATAAGGCTTTTAGGCTTTTTTCCCTCAAAAAGTGCTGACCATTGGAGTGATTGGGGGTAAAATTCCTGGACTTTTTCCCTGAAAATTAGGTAACTGACTACCTCAAAATCGGTAAAACCCTACACCCTATACCCCACACCCCACACCCTGCCCCCACGAAAAACTTTTTCAGCAGACCCTACCTAAAACCTTTAAACCCTCATCCCTTTAAACTCATGATTTTGTCCCCTATTCTGCCTCCTTTGATCGGGGAGATAGCGGCTCCCATGGCTCCGCTCCCCTTGCTCGCCACCGTTGTGGCCGAGGATTCACCGATTATTCTCTCTGGCGTATTGCTGACACTGGTGGTGATTTATCTGGCCAGCAAGCTCGGCGCAGAGGCCGCCAGACGATTGGATTTTCCGCCGGTACTGGGAGAACTGGTCGCTGGTGTGATTGTCGGCGTTTCGGCACTGCATCTGCTCATCTTTCCCGAAGGGGGACTATCGGCCTCGGACTCGGTGATTATGACGGTACTGCAAGGATTGAATCAATTGGCCCCGGCTGCCGTAGAGCGAATCTTTGAGTCCCAAAGTGAAGTGATTTCGGTTCTAGCTGAAATCGGTGTGATTATTCTGCTGTTTGAAATTGGCCTAGAATCGGATCTGCGACAACTCAAGGAAGTGGGAATTCAAGCCACGGTTGTGGCCTGTGTGGGGGTTGCGGCACCTTTTGCGGCAGGTACGGCCGGGTTAATGCTCGTCTTTCATGTGGCGGCTATCCCGGCGATTTTTGCGGGGGCAGCCTTAACGGCAACCAGTATCGGTATTACCTCGAAGGTGTTGTCCGAGTTAGGTCAACTCAAATCCAAAGAAGGGCAAATTATTGTCGGTGCGGCGGTGATCGATGATGTCCTCGGTATTATTGTTCTGGCTGTGGTCGCTAGTTTAGCCAAAACTGGTGAGATTGATGTGACCAATGTTATTTATCTGATTGTCAGCGCTACGGCCTTTTTGATCGGATCAATTTTGTTGGGAGGTATTTTTAACAAAAGTTTTGTGGCGATCGTGGAGCGGCTGAAAACTCGGGGCAATATTGTTATTCCGGCATTTGTCTTCGCTTTCTTTATGGCATTTTTGGGCAATGCTATTCATCTTGAAGCGATTTTAGGGGCTTTTGCTGCGGGTTTGGTGCTTGATGAAACTGATACCCGGAACGAGTTGGATGAGTTAATTAAACCGATCGCCGATTTGCTTGTACCGATTTTCTTTGTGACGGTGGGAGCGCGTGCTGATCTCGGTGTTTTAAACCCAACGGTACCGGAGAATCGGGCCGGACTTTTGATCGCTGTCTTTTTGCTGGTTGTGGCGATCGTTGGTAAACTGGTGACAGGCTGGGCAGTTTTTGGCATATCCGGAATCAATCGCCTCGCCATCGGTGTGGGTATGATTCCCCGGGGTGAGGTGGGTTTAGTTTTTGCTGGGATTGGTTCGGCCAGCGGAATTTTAGATAAGCCTTTGGAGGTGTCGATTATTATTATGGTAATCCTGACCACTTTCCTCGCTCCTCCCTTCCTCAGAGTCGCTTTTGGTAAGACGGAAACTGTTCCCGAAACCCTAGCAAGCAAGGATTCGGCTAATCCTATTCCTTAATTTTGATGGTAAAATCTAATTTTTTAGACGAGGCTGAAGCATTTTCAGCCTTTTTACAAATCTATGCTAAGGATCAGGGAGCGATCAAGGTAAGATTTGAGAGTATCTAATCTTTTTCCTAT
>NZ_JASJFF010000729.1:0-10775 GCF_030065435.1 Microcystis sp. M53603_WE2 | reverse complement strand
GTAGGGTGTAGGGTGTAGGGTGTAGGGTTTTAGCGATTTTGAGGGGGTCAATTACCTAATTTTCAGGGAAAAAGTCCCGGAATTTTCCACCCGATCACTCCGGGATCTGGCACTTTTTGGTTTCCAAAAAGTCTAAAAGTCTTACCCAACAAGGTTTTTAGATTTATTCAGCAAGCCCTATTTACAGGCCATTACCGCGATCGTGTAGGCGTTATTATTCATGCCGTTAATATTAAAATTAATCTGATAGGGCTGTCTACCCGTGGGTGATTGGAAGGGTAAAGAATAGGTTTCGCCCCGTTTCATTTCGACATTTTTCTGGAAGGCGCTATTGACTGAATTATCGGGATATTTGAGATTGATCGTCACTCCGTATTTGCCATCGTTTTCGGGAACCATTACCCCTTTAAAAGAGGCGAATTTCACCCCGGAGGGAACGGCGAAATCGGTGTTAAAGTTATTCTTTCCTATGGCATCGATCTGTTTGCGGATATGGGTCTGATTAGTGGCTACTTCCTTGAGGTACTGACAGTTTTTCGGAAGTTCGGTAGCCTGATCTTTGGTACTGGCGACAACGGCCATCGAGGTCAGTCCGAGGATTAAACCAGCCCAGAGAAAGCTGAAAGTTTTTGTCAACATGATAGTTTTTCCCGTTAAGTTTTTCTAAAATTGGCTCTTCGGGGACGATTAAAGATAATTAAGCCTTAATTGTCCCGCCTTGACTTTTTCCGTGACCAAAGTTCTCACTAATTCTAATTTTTGGCGCGGGACTTGGTCATTATCGCTCGCAGTGGAGCGAGTTCTCCTGTTTCTTCTGGGGTTAATTTTTGTGCGTCAACCCGTGAGATGTTCAGAGAATTGCTCCTCGTTTTTACTCTCCGAACCAAGCACAAACCCCGCTCACATACCCAAGAAAGCTAGGATTCAATATTTACTACTAATATTTAACTTTGGCAGGCTCGGAGAAACTATCAAAATTCTGCAAATCTAACTTTTATTTTGTTAAAGAATTATCTCGCAAAGTTGCCGACGGACACTCACCGAACATTTTCTTATAATCTTTGGCAAATTGACCCATGTGCCAGAATCCCCACTGTAGGGCGATCGCACTAACGGTAATTCCCCTACCCGCAGAGGCTTTTAGTTGTCGTCGTACCCCGTTAAGACGTTGAATTTTGAGATAAGTCGCAGGTCCCAGGCCAAAACATTCCTGAAAACCGTAACGGAGGGTACGTTCACTAATGTGCAGTTCTTGACAGAGATCGAGGATCGAGAGGGGGCGATCGAGATTGTCCAGTAAGATCTCCTCTGCTCGCTTAATGTAGGGATGTCGTATTGAAGGGCGCAGGGGCGGATCGTTTTGATGGGAATCGAGTACATCTAGAACTAGAGAGATAAAATCCTCTCGGATCGGCGATTGCATAGCTGGCTGTAGAATTGTCTGGGGTTGTCTCCAGAAAAGCTCAAAAATATATCTTAAATGAGAGCGGAATCGTCTCAGGACAGTCGGCTCTGGTTGAATTGCAAGGGTTGAATCCGTAATTAAAGATACTACCCTGGGCCGATTGGTTTGTTCGGCCCGGGAAAACAGAGAATCGATATCGATAGTAACCAGAGCGAGGGGGAAGTTTCCCGATCGAAGCAGATCGATTCCCCTGGAACTTTTCTGCAAGAGAGCGGAATTCGACGATAAGGAATACCCGTGCCACTTGAACACCTGGGGTGTGGACAAGGGTATGCCGACGGTGATTGTCCCGGGAGGAGAATCCCCTTGAGAACGAATTCCTCGATTGTAAATCGGTCGGGCGAATTGTATGCCCCCGACTTGAGCTACGAACAGTTCCCCCTCGAAAGTTCCCGCCTCGATCGGTCGATGAATCATATCCCAACGAAAAGCTCTCATCCGCGACGCTAGTTCATCGATATCGTGAAAAGGAATAGTCTTGATCAGGGGCTGTAAATTGATATCCATTCTGTCTGATTTAGGATAGCGTAATTATTAAAAATTATTAAGTATTATTAAGAATTATTCTCTTGTCAATAGGCATTATACCTCACCAATCTTAATTGTAGAGTTTTTTGGCTTTTATGGGTTAAGGTTCTTCGTTACTTGGTATGGTTCGATCAGGTGACATAAATCGACTAAATCCTTTAAATCCTTATCTGGCAAGAGACTTAATTGATTAGTTCGTTCTAGATCGAAAATAATTGGCAAAAATCGCAGCAATATCTTTCTCTATAAGGGTTTCATCCCTTATAACCCCCGTCCATTGCATAACACAAACCGAAGAACCTGGGTTAATAACGTCAGACTCTGACTTTTTTCCTTGATTGAAAGAAATAGGGGTTGCTCGTTATCCGCAATATTTTTTCAAATTTATGGTCAATTCTTAATAAAAATCTATAAGTCTAAGTTTGCCATTTTTTGATAGCGATCGCTCTTGCCAAGCTTCTATAATAGTCTTCTAGAGGCTAATAGATAGAAACTCGCTGTTTATTCAAGCAAGCAAATTTAGAAAGAAGATAGGAGATAAATACCCTTAAAATTGATGAGCAGGAGGAAATATTACCAATTAAAGGTTCGCTGCTATGAAATTCCGTCAATTGATGCGGGCAACAGAAAATAAATACAATCGGCTGCTGGCAAATCTGCTCTCGCTCTACATTATTTACCCGTTTTTAGTATATCTACCCCTGGGAGATTGGCTGATTTTCTTTTTCTTCTCCCTCTCTCTGATCATCGCCGTCTATCAGATCGATCGAAGTAAATTGGCTTTAAGATTTAATATCGGTCTGTTTTTGATTGCCCTCCTCCTGCGAGCATTCAGCACGATTATCCCTATTTATAGCGATTTCAACCGTTGGTTCGAGCTATCTAGTACATTAATTTCTCTAGCTTTTGTTAGTTTATGCGTGTACTCGATTTTACTAGAATTAATTCTCGCCGAACAGGTAACATCCGATATCATCAAAGGGGGAATTTGTGTCTATTTTCTCCTAGGATTTTTCTGGGCATCCGCTTATAGTATCGTCCAGATTTTTGAACCCGATTCCTTTAGCTCCGCCGCTAAAACCGTCAACCAGGCGGATCTACTTCATTTCAGCTTTACTACCCTGGCCACGGTTGGCTACGGTGATATAGTTCCTACCAGTAAAGTCGCTAGAGTTCTAGCCAATTTAGAAGGAATGACTGGAGTTCTCTATCCCGCCGTTTTTATCGCTCGTTTAGTCAGTTTACACAATGGTCGTTAACCAAAACAATCCATCGCCTTGGGGGAATATTAGATGATTATGCCTCGCTTCATGCCGATTCTTTCTTTACTTTTGCCTTGGGTCACTGCCGCAGGAGTCTTGGCGGAAATACCGACTCTATCCCAGGAAATCCGCCCAAAAACGGCGGAACAGGTGATCGAGCAACTCTGTGCTAATTTAACCAAACAGCGATCGTTCACCGTCAATATGGATGTCACCTATGACGATGTACTCGAATCCGGGGCGAAAGTTCAGTACAGTGCCTATCAAAACATCTGGGTAGAGAAACCCGATCGCCTGCGCTCGGACTACACTGGGGATGAACGAGTTACCCGCTTTTTTTACGACGGTAAAACCTTCACCCTCGCGGATCTGGAACGGGATCTATACGTCACCAAACCGGCACCAAATACTCTAGATGAAGCCTTAGACCAAGTAGAGCAAAGGTACGGGATCAGCATTCCCATGTCAAATCTGGCAGCGAACGATCCCTGTGCAGAGCTAATGGCCGATGTCAAGCAAATTATTTTTATCGGCAACGACATGGTCAACCGCGAACAGATGTATCATCTGCTGCTGATCGGTAGCGATCGCGACTATCAAATCTGGGTCACGCAGGATGCCACCCCCCTACTGAGGAAAGCGATTATCACCTATAAAACTCTACCCGGTTCACCCCAGTACACGGCAATATTATCCGACTGGAATTTTAATCCCAGTACCCCCGCCGATACTTTCACTTTCCAACCGGGATCAGAGTCGATCCCTATCGAACTTCTACCCCCTAGGAATAATCAATCCCAGCCATAAAGCCCGTTCATAAAACGCGATCGCTTGTCGGTATTCCCCTAAATCAGCGTTTTGATATACTTTGAATATCTAACGAATTCGAGGTGGGATAATGAAGTCGCAGATTGGACGCTGGGGTAATTCTTTAGCGATTCGGATTCCCAAGTATGCGGTGGAAGCACTAAACCTCAATCCTAAGGACGTTGTTGAATGTTCTGTGGAAAACGGAAAGCTAGTAATTGAGCTAATTCAAGCCTTGCCTGAGTTAAGCCTAGAAGAACTACTGGCTGAGGTTGTTGAATCACCGGAGCCGGAAGTGGATTGGGGACGGCCAATGGGAGAGGAGGTTTGGTGACATACATTCCAGAACGTGGAGATTTCCTGCGGTTGAGCTTCGACCCACAAATTGGGCATGAGCAAATGGGTAATCGTCCAGCACTGGTGGTAAGCCCTATTGATTTTAATCGCAAGATTGGTTTTGCCTTTGTCTGTCCGGTGAGCAATACGCAACGCCAGAACCCTTTCTACGTCAAGATTCCAGATGGAGAGGCAGTGACAGGAGTTATCATGGTAGATCAGCTGCGATCGTTGGACTTCCGAGCGAGAAAAGCGAGCTTTATCGGCAAGTGTCCAGAACAGTTGCTCCAGGATGTTCTCAGAAGAATTAAGCCGATTCTGTTCTGACAGGGACATTCTCAAAAGTCCCAGAAGAGCGATATTAATTATGAACCCAACCCAGATTTATTATAGAAAATGTTCCCGCCAGAGTTTGTGTAGAAACAGGAGAGCGTTTTTTTTGCACCAGAAACCGTCGAACGCTTGCAGAAAATAATCTGGGAAGATAAAAAAATCAAGGAGTCCGGGCCATGAAAAGATCTTTACGTCAAAACTTATGTGTTCTTGCCGCCCTCCTCTTGGGTACAAGTTTACTGGTAACGGATTATGTGGACGCTCGCGGTGGCGGTGGTGGCGGTAGTCGTGGGGGTGGTGGTGGTAGTCGTGGGGGTGGTGGAGCTTCCCCACGGGTCAACCGCAGTAGTGATCTGCAAAACCGGGGGAATTTTAGTAATCGTTCCCAACCTTCCAGAGATTTTTCTGGAAGACAGGGTGAACGGCAAACCGGTCAACAAAACCGTCAAGGGGAACGCACGGAAAGACAGGGTGAACGGCAAACCGGCCAACAAAACCGGCAGGGTGAACGCAGCGAAAGAACCGATACCCGTCAAGGGGAACGCAGCGAAAGACAGGGTGAACGGCAAACCGGTCAACAAAACCGGCAGGGGGAACGCACCGAAAGAACCGATATCCGTCAAGGGGAACGCACCGAAAGACAGGGGGAACGGCAGCAGCAGGTTAGCGATCGCCAACAGAACCGTCAGAACTTTATTGACGATAATCGCAATGGTTACTGGCGTGGTGGCGGTTGGTACGGTGGCGGTTATTACGTCCCCCCGGGTTGGGGTTGGGTGGGGTTAACCACTGGCTTAGTCATCGGTTCAGCGATCGCCACTCTCCCCCCCTACTACAATACCGTCTATGTGGGTTCCAATTCCTACATTTACTCGGACGGCATCTATCTTCAGCCTAACGGTAGTTCCTACACGGTGGTGGCCCCGCCAATCGGCGCAATTGTCACCTATATCCCAGACGGCTGCACCACAATTACGGCTGACAATACGCTTTATTACAATTGCAGCGGTATTTACTATCAGCCTCTGTTTGAGAATGGTTCCACGGTTTATCAGGTGGTTCGCTTCTAATCGGGTTCTTCTTCATCAATAATTGCCGATCGATCTAATAATAATAAATCTCGCAGGCGATCGGTATCTAATTCGGTTAACCAATTTTCCCCAGCATCTACGGTTTGTTCCGCTAATTGTTTTTTGCTTTCGATCATCTCATTAATGCGTTCCTCTAGGGTTCCCGTACAGATGAATTTATGTACCTGAACATTACGTTTTTGTCCGATGCGGAAAGCGCGATCGGTGGCCTGATTTTCTACGGCTGGATTCCACCAACGATCGATATGAAAAACGTGATTAGCGCGGGTTAAATTTAATCCTGTTCCCCCTGCTTTCAGGGAGAGAATAAAAATCTTTGGTCCCTGGGGATCATTTTGAAAGCGCTCGATCATTTCTACCCGATCTTTTGTTTTGGTAGA
The DNA here is from genome assembly GCF_030065435.1 of Microcystis sp. M53603_WE2. Classification (NCBI taxonomy): domain Bacteria; kingdom Bacillati; phylum Cyanobacteriota; class Cyanophyceae; order Chroococcales; family Microcystaceae; genus Microcystis; species Microcystis sp. M53603_WE2. The sequence continues at coordinate 4,573 of NZ_JASJFF010000729.1, read as the reverse complement.
ACCGGAGAGAAATAATATTTCCTCGGCTAATTTTTTCTGGAGATGGGTTTGTAGGAGTTTTCCCCACTCGGCAAATTGTGTAAAAATTAAAGCTCGATCGCCTTCTGCTATCACTTCCTCTACCATGGCTTCTAAGCGTAATAATTTTCCCGATCTTTGACTGCTTTCTAAACTATTTTCTTTCAAAAAATGGGCGGGATGATTACAAATTTGCTTGAGTTGCATTAGCAAGGTTAAAATTAATCCATGTCTCTGAATTCCTTGAGTTTCTTCAATTTTCTGGAGGGTTGTCTCGACTAATTGTTGATAAAGTTGTCCCTGTTCGTTTGATAAACCACACAGGACATTCATTTCCTGTTTTTCTGGTAAATCTTCAATAATAGTTTTATCGGTTTTTAATCTCCTTAAAATAAAAGGACGGACGAGGGAACGCAAATTGTGCAGGGATTCTTGATCGCCGTATTTTTCAATGGGAAGAGCAAAACGACGCTGAAAAAAGGCTTGAGTTCCTAAAAAATTGGGATTGAGAAAATCCAAAATTGACCATAATTCTGTCAGGCGATTTTCTACGGGAGTTCCCGTTAAGGCAATCCGAAATCCTGCGGGTATTTTTCGCACTGCTTGGGATTGTTTAGCCGTAGAATTTTTAATATTTTGAGCCTCATCTAAAACTAAACCTTGCCATTGTACTGCTTCTAAACTGGACAGATCGCGATAGATTAAAGGATAACTGGTAATAACAACCGATTGATTTTTTACCGCTTGAGCAAAAGCTTGACCTTTTAATCTTTTTTCGCCATGATGCACAAAAACAGCCAGGGTGGGAGCAAATTTTCTTAACTCATGTTCCCAGTTATTGACCACAGAAGTGGGAGCCACCACTAACACGGGATTAACTAACATATCCTGTTCTTTTAATGCTAGTAAAAAAGCGATTAATTGCGGGGTTTTTCCTAAACCCATATCATCGGCTAAACAAGCACCTAAACCCCACTTTTCTAGGAAAGCTAACCAACTAACTCCCTTGATTTGATAGGGACGTAATTCCCCCCGAAATTCCCTAGGTGGGTTGATTAATTGAATCCCTTGATTGTTATTTAAATTATCAATTAATTCCTTTAATGCTCCCTCCGCTTGAAAATTAACTACCGGCAGTTTAGCAATTAGATTATTATCTCCTGAACTCAAGCGCAGGGCATCTTCCACCGAGAGATTAAGGGGAGCGATGGTATTATTTAAAATTGCCTGAGCTGCTTTGACATCGCTGGGTTGTAGGATTAACCATTTGCCCCCCACTTCCACCACTGGCGATTTTTTCTCTAATAACTTATCAAAATCTTTTTTTGATATTTCCTGTTCCCCTACCACTAATTTAAGCTGAAAGTTTAATAAACTGGTTAAACTTAATCTTTCTCCTTTTTTGGGAGTTACACTGGCAGCAATCTTAATTCCTAATCTTTGTTCATTACTACCGGCAGTTAAACCCGTTGGCAAAATTACCCCTAATCCCTGATCTTGCAATTGCCAAGCGATCGAGCGAATAAACTGATAAACTTCGATCGAATCAAGAGAACATTCCTCCGGGTGTCTTTGCTCTAAACTAATTCTAATCGGTTCGTACAATCGCGCCGCTAGTCCCAGTCCTTTTAAGAGAATTTCCTGGGGATTATTGACAACTCTTTGATAACTATGATAACTTTCTTTCCCCTCTAACCAAATCAACTTGGCACTAATGAGAAATTCGGGATCATCTAACGCTTGTAAATAATAGGTAAGTTTCCACGCTGTTCCTAGACTGGGAGGTTGTAAACATAAACAAACACGGTATTGATTCTCGATTAATTGGCGATTATTGCCATTCACTAAACTTTCTTGGATAGGAAACACCCAGTTATTATAAGCATTTTCTAGACGCTGTAAATTCTTCGCTTCTAAAGCAATGTCATGATGATCACTGCTTAAAGATTGTAGCCAGGGTTTCACCATCAATGACGGCGAAATATTAACAGTACTATCTATTTTTTGTCGTAAACGAGCATCGACAATATTTTTTAAGCAATCGAGAATAATTGTTTGTGGTTCGCTATTTTCTTGATAGGCAAGACAAACCGGGGGGATGGTTTGGATAAACTTAGCTAAACGAGTGCGATCGATGGTACTATCCAGCAGCGGATACCAGCAACTTTGACCTTGATTTATTCCCGCTAAAAATTTCCCCCTTGCTAATAAATCTAAACTCCAACGGTGCAAATACAGCCAAAATCGTAGATCATTGCCGATAAATTCGGCCTTAGCTAGGGGGAATTTCTCCCATAACCGCACTATCATTCCCGCAGAAAAAGTTAATCCCGATACCTGCCATGGTTGCCAAGACAAGGATTTAGCTGTGGGTTCGAGAATTTGCCCCGACAGCAGCGGTAAAGAATATTTTTTCCTTGGGGGAGAATAACTAGGGAGACTGAGCTTGATTGATTCTGGAGAATACCGGTCAAGCTGAGGAGAAAATTTCTCGATAAATTGGGCTAATGCCCCAGATTCTAGACAAAAAGGATGATTTTCCTTTGTTTCACTTAATTCCTTCCCTTGCCACTGTTCACCCCAAAGAAAAAAAACACTATCTTGCGAACGAATCAGCCAATTACCGTGTAGAGTAGTCATTATGAAATAGGGAAATTCCTCTAAAAAACTTGCTGTTGAAAAGGTAACAAATCTCGATTTTGTCGCTTCTTCTGACGTTAAGAGCCTCTAATCTTCTATTTTAGTGGACAAGGGCTGATTTCTCAACCAGAATCTAGTTCAGCGATTAGCCCCGATCGAATGGTTATTATCAGTAATAATAAATAGATTTATTTTTCAACTATGTACAAATCGATCGCCCTCACCCTCGTCCTCAGTCTTCCCCTGAACTTCTCCCTAGTTGGTCAGACGGAAGATTTAAACCACCTACAGCAATTATTATCCACCCGAAAATGTCCCCAATGCGATCTGAGCGGTTCGGGGTTGGTGCAATCGAATCTAACCGGGGCAAAATTAAATGGGGCCAATCTCGTCGGGGCTAATCTTAGTCAAGCTAATTTAAGTGGGGCGGATCTGAGTGGTGCCAATTTAACCGGTGCTTCTTTCTTTGGTGCTAATCTCACTGGAGCGAACTTAAGCGGGGCAATCTTGACGGGTGCGGATTTAAGAGGCGCTTATCTCAATAATGCTAACCTCGAAAACACCAAACTAGACACTGCATACGTGCAGGGTGCGGTGGGAATTCCCAGTAGTGCCGGTACTCCTGAACTATTCTACGGTCTAGGGATGGTGGAAGGAAAACAGGGACGCACCAGCGCCGCTATAGAAAATTTTAATAAGGCCTTGACAATTAACTCAGAATATGCTCCAGCTTATCTGGCCCGGGCCATGGCTCACTATCGTCTGGGACAAAATGCTCTAGCGGCCCAGGACGCTCAAATGGCTTCGACTCTCTTTGAACAGCAAGGTAACACCCCCGGGTACGAAGCGGCAGAGAATTTTATTAAAGGCATGGAAATCGCCCTAAAACCGCGAGAACAAGGTGGTGGCAACGCTCAATTAGACCAAATGGTGCAGGGGATTGGTTCTCTGCTCTTACAGTTTGTTTTACCCGCTTTGGGACTGTTTTAGTCCTCGTCCGCTGGCTCTTCTAAATGTTCCGAGACCGCGTAATAAAGGTCAAGAACATGATGATCGGCAAGACGATAAAAGACTCTCCGTCCCTGTTTTTGGTATTTAACTAATCTTAAGGCTCTTAGGGTTCTTAACTGGTGCGATACGGCCGATTCACTCATCCCTAAGTCGTCGGCTAAGTCACAAACACATAATTCTTGTTTGGCTAAAAGCGACAGAATTCTTAGGCGATTGGCATCCCCCAAAAGGCTGAAAAATTCGGCCATTTTTTGGGCTTTTTCTAGTTCTAATCCCTGCAAGTGCTGGAATTTCGCCTCTTGGTGATGGGATTCCCCACAAACCGGCGCTATTTTCTCTATGGCCATGTTTTTTCCTGATCGGTTATTAAGGGAAAGTTGAGAAAGGGAGGTATCGATCGAATTTTCAATGCCGATACTTGTCCCCTTCTCCCCAATAACTAAATTTGACTGCAACAACAGCCCTGGTGTCCACCGCCTTTCCCGTCAACGTGACCATCGGCACAAGCTTGGCAACAGTAGTATTGATCGTTTTTTTTGATGGCATCGGCGATCGATACTTGACACTCACAGGATCCACAAGCACATTTCATGGTGGTGACAGCGATCATGGTTACTACCTCTGAACTTCTTTACTGACTTTAGTATAACATCTGAACAGATGTTCATGGATTGAATAAAGTTAAATTTTTCTAAAACTCAGACGGGTGGGAAGTTCTCCTTGATCAGTGATCAGATTGGAGTTTTCTGTTCACTGTTTAAGCTATACTTTAGACGTTCATAATCTGAGATTTATTAAACTTCTGAAATCGTAGAGTCAGCAAGGAATCCAGTTCTTTTTTATGTTTCAGATGGGCATCATTCAGACATTCATAAATAGCTGAAGAAAAGTCAGAAAAGTTCTC
>NZ_JASJFF010000893.1:0-8486 GCF_030065435.1 Microcystis sp. M53603_WE2 | reverse complement strand
TCGCTAGTTTTGCTGGGAAAAACCCCCGGTTGAACGGTGAGAGTTTGTTGTTTACCCCTGCGGTTAATCTCGATTTCCAGATTACCACCGATCGCACTGGTTTCTACACCTTGCTGCACATCGGCGGCGGTTTTAACGGGGTTTCCTGCCACAGTTTCGATGATATCACCCGCTTGCATTCCGGCTTTTTGAGCGGGGGAATTTTCCACCACTCGCAGGACGATTACCCCTTCATTTTGGTCAATATTAAAGTTTAATTCTTTAGTTTCGTTCAATTGCTGCCGTAATTCTGGGGTTAGCGTTACCATCTGGATGCCGATGTAGGGATGTTCCGCTTTACCCTTACTAGATAGCTGTCCCGCCACTTTTTGGGCGGTTTCGATGGGAATAGCAAACCCTAAACCCTGAGCATCGGCCCGAATTGCCGTATTAATACCGATAACTTCCCCCTTGGCGTTTAGCAAAGGACCGCCAGAATTGCCGGGGTTAATAGCGGCATCGGTTTGGATAAAACGAACCCGTTTATCGGGAACCCCCACTTCGCTGCTAGTGCGTCCTAGGGCGCTAATAATGCCCACTGTCACCGTATTATCCAGGCCTAGGGGATTGCCAATTGCGATCGCCCACTCCCCGGGGATTAAAGTTTCGGCCTTGCCAAAAGTCACCGTCGGTAAATTTTTCGCCTCGATTTTCACCAGGGCCACATCGGTCATATTGTCAACCCCCAGGACTTTACCTTGATGAGTTTGACCGTTTTTCAAAGTCACTTTTACTTGGGTTGTCCCTTCCACCACATGGGCATTAGTTAAAAGTAGTCCATCTGTACTGATAATAAACCCAGAACCGGTTCCCCGTTCCAAATGCTCCCTGGGAATCGGCACTTCATTACCAAAAAAGCGCCGAAAAAAGGGCTGTTTAAATTCTTCGGGAATTTGGTCGGCCACTTCCCGGGCCGAGTCAATCCGCACCACCGCCGGCCCGACTTTCTGCACGGCCTGGGCGATAAAATTAACATTGCCGTCGGTTTGGGGAATAACAGGAAGAGAGAGGGAAGCGGGGAGGATTGCCGGCGGTTTATTTACCTCTAGGGGTGCTTTTCTGCTTAAATACTGATTTCCTAGCACACCCACAGTACCACCTAGGGCGAGTAATCCCAGTGAAATCCCCAATCTTGTCAATAAACCCATAAGCTCTAGCCCTAAAATGTCGTGTGCGGTAGAATCGGCGCCAAACTTACCTACAATTATAGGCTGTCTTTTTCAAAGACGAACCCCTGGGGCAGATAAAGGCTTTTTGTATTTGATGGCAGTGGCAATCACTTTGATTAAGCTTTTCTCCTAAAGGTGAAGTGTAACCTATATTTGGCATCGTCTCCGCGCTCTGGTCTGCTTACTCCCCAAAAGGAAAATTTCGTATTCTACTATTAGGATAACCGCTGTAAGAATACTTCCCTGTAATCAAGGGGCTAAAACTTAACTCAGATGCTACATTTTCTGGAAATCTATTGGCTTTAAATATTGACAAAATTCTCGAAGCGTAATATGATGTTTTCAAATATTTCAAGGCTGAGTTTATGAATGATAATTTAAAGCTGGTTAATACACCTGAAGGTAAATTTTATTGTCTCGACCCGAAGACATCTAATTTATTGGAAAATCTGCGAGATTTGGCGAGTGCTTATCCCGGAATCGACGATAAAATGATTCATCCGGGGGATGTTTGCTTTGATATTGGTGCCAATATTGGCACTTTTTCAACTTTGGCAGCCCGTTTATCATCCCCTCAAGGCCGAGTATTTGCCTTTGAGCCTTGTCCAGAAACTCATCAAATTCTCTTGGAAAACCTGCGATTGAATAATGTTTCACATTTAGTACAAGTACAAACTGATGTTATTAGTGATACTCAAAAAAATTTTTCTATAAAAAAAGCCCCTAAAAACATGGGAGCTACCCGCTTTATTGAATCATCAGAGGTCGAGGGAGAACTATTTACTTCCACAACCTTAGATTTTTGGATAGAAAATAATTTGCATCTGAAACAATGTAATTTTATTAAGATAGATGTGGAAGGAATGGAGATTAAAGTTCTTCAGGGAGCCAGGAAGACCTTAAAACAGTATCACCCCATTTTATATATTGAAGTTTGTTTACCCCATTACGAAAAATATGGATTTAAAATCGAGCAATTGCAAGAATTTTTAGCAGAAATTGGCTACCATTTCTTTCGTTATTTCGCTCCTGCGCCTTTTCTCACTAGCGATCTACGTCGCCTTCATTCTCTTAACCAAGGTTCTTATTTTTATAATTTAATTGCCATTCACCCTAGCAGTCCTCGCTATCCTCAAAAATACAATTCTACACAAGAAGCTTTCCTGTTTATGATTCAGGAAAAATCAACAATTACTTATAGTGAATTACGCAGAAAATTTCCGATAATAACTACAATTAAAAAACTTGTTAGGGGAGAAAAAACGCCAGAATGAACTGAGATTTACCTCAACTGCGAGAGGAATTAGGGAACTTACCCCGTTTACCGGTCTTCTTTTAGGGGTAAAATCACGAAACAGCTATGAGAATCTCAGTTAATGCAATTGTTTGATCGCATCCGTTTAGGGATAGCCGTAGCGGTGGCTAAAACCGTTACTGCTGTGGTTAAAGGACTCCGTTTAGGGGCTGCCAGCGTCTTGCCGGGGGAAATTGCCCGTCGTCTCCATCCCCGTTTGTTACCGCTACTTTGTGGGCAAGTCCGACGGGGGGTAATCTTGGTGGTTGGCACGAATGGAAAAACTACCACTTCCCTACTCCTAAGAACTATTCTAGAGCGTCAGGGGGCAAAAGTCACCCATAATACCACTGGGGCAAATTTAATTAATGGTTTAATCACTGCTTTATTAGCCGATGCCAATTTATTCGGCACTTTAAAGGCTGATTATGCCATTTTAGAAGTGGATGAAAATATTCTCCCTTTGGTTTTAAAAGATTGTCGTCCTCGCGCTATTTTAGCTCTCAATTTGTTTCGCGATCAACTCGATCGCTATGGGGAAGTGGATACAATTAGTCGCCGTTGGCAAGGGGCCATATCTCCCCTACCCACCGATACTTTAGTGATTCTCAATGCTGATGATCCGACCCTTTCCCATTTGGGTCAACAACTGCCCCAAAGAGTTGTATATTTTGGCTTAAGTGAGCCGGAATTATATCTAGAAGAAATTCCCCACGCTGTCGATTCTATTTACTGTCCTAAATGTGGCGCTTCTTTGGATTATCGCGGAGTTTATCTCTCCCATTTAGGGGATTTTAGTTGTCCTAGTTGCGGCTTTAAAAAGAGTAGTCCTGCTTTTCATAGTCAGGATTGGCCGCAGATTTTAATCGGTGTTTATAATAAATATAATACTTTAGCGGCGGGTTTAGTAGCCCAGGAATTAGGGATTAAAGATCGAGAAATTTTTGAGACAGTTCAGGGTTTTAAAGCGGCTTTTGGTCGAGCGGAAGAATTAGAAATTGAGGGTAAAAAAGTTAGGATTTTACTGTCTAAAAATCCCGTGGGTATGAATGAAACAATTCGCGCAGTGGCTGATATTTTACAGAAAGAAAAGTCTTCTACTACTCTCTTAGTTCTCAATGATCGCATCCCCGACGGTACGGATGTTTCTTGGATTTGGGATGTGGATACGGAAAAATTAACCCGTTTGGGAACAACTTTAGTAGTAACGGGCGATCGACTTTATGACATGGCTTTACGCTTACAATATAGTCAGGATAGTCTCGCTTATCCAGTTAATTTAATTGTTGAATCTGATCTAAAAAAAGCGATCCAAATTGCCCTTAATAACACCAAAAATGAGGAAACTTTACATATTTTACCCACCTATTCTGCTATGTTAGAAGTACGAGAGATTCTCACGGGCCGAAAGATTTTGTAGAAATTAGAAAAGGGGGACATAAGCGCAAGCTTACACTAGCTTTTTTTGTGAGATGCTTACACGCAGTTGTTCAGATATTTGTAATAATTTTTGATATTTCTACAAACTTGAGATGCAGTCCGTCTCCTGTCTCCTGTCTCCTGTCTCCTGTCTCCTGTCTCCTGTCTCCTGTCTCCTGTCTCCTGATTAAAAATTATGCAAGAACTAGAACTAAAAATCGGCTGGTTATATCCGACCTTAATGAGTACCTACGGCGATCGAGGTAATGTTATTACTATTCAAAGAAGATGTCAATGGCGTGATATTCCTGTGACAATTATTCCCCTAGATGCTCAAACAGAAGCCGAGACATTTTATCAAGTAGATATAATTGTTGGGGGTGGGGCGCAGGATCGGCAACAGGAGATCGTTATGCGGGATTTACAGGGTAAAAAAGCGGCGGCGATGAAAGAACAATTATCGGCAGGAATACCGGGAGTTTTTACCTGTGGTTCCCCACAATTATTAGGACATTATTACGAACCAGCTTTCGGTCAAAGAATCGAGGGATTAGGATTATTAGACCTAGTAAGTAAACATCCCGGCCCCAATGCAAAACGCTGTATCGGTAACGTGGTTTTTGAAATTACTGCCTCCCCCTTAGCGGAGGAAATTAAAGCTATGACTGGGGAAAAACCGCTAGTAATTGGTTTTGAAAATCACGGGGGTCGTACCTATTTACAAACCGTTTCTCCTTTAGGAAAGGTGATTACCGGTTACGGAAATAACGGAGAGGACGGTTATGAAGGGGCATTTTACCACAATGCGATCGCCACCTATGCCCACGGTCCCTTACTACCCAAAAATCCCTTTTTAGCCGATTGGTTAATCCAAAAAGCTTTAGAACAAAAGTATCAAAAAGCCGTTTTTTTAACAAAACTTGATGATTCTCTGGCCCTGAAAGCAAGATTTGCCATGTTTGAACGACTAGAACTAACCGGCGTGACCAATAAAGCCTAAACTGGTCATATAGACTTATGGCAGGAGATAGTCAAACTAGCCATTAAGAATTTTAATTGTGGCAGCTTATGAAATTATGACTGGAAAAATTATCGATCGTCAAACGGCGGGGTTTCTCGTCCTCATCATCCCCCTAGCGGTGCTAATCATCCTTGTTTTTACCGCTTGGCCATTGATCCTACTTGTCTTCTTCTTAACTCTTGCAGTCAAGGTGTGGCAAGACTATCGCTGGTCAAAATTATCGACGGTGATTAACCCCTATTTCAATCAACTTTTACAGGACAATCAAGGTTGTCTCACCCCGATTGACCTATCGGCAAAAGCCAATCTCACGGCCAAATTAGCTAGACAATTTTTAGACAAAAAAGCTGAGGAATTTGGGGCGCAAAAAAAAGCTGTAGGCGATCAGGGTATGGCCTATTACTTTATCACCGCCAGTACCTTGGGTAGTATTTTTGATGAGAGTGACCCCTCTTTAGAAGAAATAGGGGAAAAACAAATTCCTGCGATTACTGCATCGAGATTCCCTCGGACCAATTTAGAGCAATCGCAGGAGACTAAATCCCCCCTGATTGTCGCCGAGAAGAGCGAAAATTCCGTCCCGGAGGTTCCTGTTATTTCCTCCTCCCAACCTCTGACTAATTTAGGTAAATTATTTGAGGAAAAAGAGGAAGAAAATACCGCAGCGATCGCTGTTCAAGAAACGGTAATTCAAGAACCGGAGGAGATAATTAATCCTAGTTTGAACAGTCCTGACAGTTCTTTATCCCAATCAGAATCAGAAGTTAGGGAAGAATCTCTAGCCTCTGTATCTGAAACCATCTCATCGATGAGTTTGGCGGATTTGGCTAAACGTTTAGGAGTTACCCCGGCCGTTTTGGGTAGAAACAAGAAAAATAAATCCGAAACAGAATTTGCCGATTGGAGTCGCATCAGAGATCCCGATGGTATTGCTTGGAAATTTGACGCAAAAAACTCCCTATTTGTGGCCAACTGATAGGTAATTTGTTTGGTTTTCTAGACAGGCTCAATGCCTGTCTTTTTTGGCTCTACGTCCGACCCTCGATCCCTATAGATGGTTACTTCAGGTTGCTTCAGGCTCTTGGAAATCATCACCGACCACAAATCTTGCGGTTGTATCAGTAACAGGATAGGTTTTAACGTAAATGAGACAACCTGTTGTTGAGGAAGGGCTGTAGGGGCAATTGGGGGGGTATCTTAGCCAACTGCCTACTGGATAACTACCTAACTCATCACTCCAGGTACCTTCAATGACAAAGATTTCTTTAATCTCAGTTTCGACAACATTCACCAACTGAGTGTTGGGCAGCCAACGCTCGATCCAGACTTTTTCTGAGAAATCTGCTTGCTCGTAGAGGTGTTGAACCTTAATGTCAGGCACTATACCTGCTTGCCAAGAGCCATTAAAAATGTTGGTTCTCACTTGTTGGCGAGTTTTACCACCATGTTGCCGCAATTTAACAAAAGTCAGGCATCCTTCCTCACTATAGGGGCGATGGATAAAGCCTTCGGGGTTAAGCATATAAGTACCCGGTGGATGCACCCCTGTTTCATCTGCAAAATTGCCTTCAAGCACCAAAATCTCTTCACCACCGGGATGTCCATGCAGCGGAAAAAAACCACCCGGATAGAATCGAGTCAGCATTGTTACTGGATGATCCTGGATTTCATGGTCAGACTCGAAACAGCCAAACCAAATTCCAGTAAAGTTTGTCTGAAACCAAGTTAATGATGTGGGAAGCACAGATACGCGGCTTAGTAAGTTTTCGTGAACTTTTTGGGGTTTCCACAGAGATTGAGCAGTCATCTTTCCTGAATTTTATTTTTTTGCGTCGAAAAATTATTTGGTATTATTCTTCTACCTAAGAATACTATGTAAGCAGTTATGCCTTCAAGTTTCCGAATTCATCTACTCTCATTAATAACTTCGGGACGGGAAATAGGCGGAACTCGATCGCGATGGCTTTTTAGTCCAGCTAACGGCTGAGTTATGCCGTGCTTCTCATCGACAAGAAGGTGATCGTCTTAATTCTTAAGCATAGCCGACAATCTCATGGAATGAACACTAGGATCGTTTCATTCTCTCAAATCCTTATCTGTAACGTTTTTAGTCGATTTATCGGAATAAGTAGGTAGGCGTTAAAAATTATCAGATTTCCCCCCTTATCAAGGGTAGGGTTGATTCATGAATCAACCCTACTATGAATTAACCCTAGGATTAAGGGGGGATCAAGGGAACGGTGATTCCCGACAACATCAGTGATTGAGTTTCCTGCTTTCATCCCCAAATAGTTGTGCTAGAATGGCGAAAAATTACCCCGATTGATAATTATGTTAGCCGAATTAGCCGCCGCCGAAATCGCTAAAATCGCCTTTGAAGCTGTTATCGGTAAATTAACGGAAGGAGCAATGGATAAAGGTGTAGAATTGTGGAAAAAAATTAAGCAAAAGTTACAAAAGGAACCCGCCGCCGCTCAGGTTTTAGCGGCAGCAAAACAAACCAAATCCGAGGCGATGATTGAACAGCAAGTGGTTCCTTTTTTACAGGTAGAAATGCTCAAAGACACCAATTTTGCCCAAGAAATCCAAACCCTAGCACAACAAATTATAGCGTTTCTGATTCACAAGAGGTACATTCCCGATCCTGAACAGCTTAATCAGCAAAGGTTTAAGTGTGCCGCACAGATGCGAGAACCGCTATAAACAAGTTATCAACAGCAGTAGGTTGGGTTGAGCAATAATAACTCTTGTCTGTCAAATATTAGCGACGCTTGAGCGAAACCCAACCACACCAATGTCGTCAAGAATGTTGGGTTTCTAACTGGGATTGGTGCGTTACGCTAACGCTAACGCACCCTACTGGATTGTTTCAGCTAATTTGGTGTATTAGAAAAATGCTATAAATTCTATAATCTAAGACTTTAAGCCGAAATCTATTGCCCTATTTTAGCTGAAACAATCCACTACAAGCTGGGAATTGATGACCCTCGGCGATTCGCGTCTGGAGAGGTAATGTTTCTCCCTCTACATTTATACTACCCCAGGAGAGTCCTCCCACAGAATCAATACCACTGGCTACTTGATAACGGATCCGGAACGGTTAAAATGAGATTATAAGTGATTCGGAGGAAAAAATATGTCATACTACGATAACTGTTTTGACCACATTACTGATCCTGTCCAACGAAATTCTGTTCGCCAGCAATGGTTACAGATGATTGACGGAGGTTTATCTGTTGCCGATGTTAGGATACTACTAGATAAGTACCCAGATTTTCGGTTGGCGAAGAGTTTCTTGCTACTTTGCCTGAGTTTAAAGATGTATTTGATAAGAATGTTTCGGCTCTTCGTTACCCTTTATGCTAAATCAACATACAAGATGCCAAGATAACATACTTCTAACCCAAAAATTCCGAAAGTTTCTAAAGCCATAGCCTCTCCGTTTTATTAGTTTAAGTTTATTGTTGATTCTCTCGACCACCCCATTCGTTGTCCTTCGCTCGAAATAACTAATGATTTCTCCAAACCAGTTTCGGATTGTTTG
>NZ_JASJFF010000342.1:0-1047 GCF_030065435.1 Microcystis sp. M53603_WE2 | reverse complement strand
TTCAGATAAGGCAGTATTTTGAAGGACAAACATTACCTGAAATAGAGGAGTATGACTAAGATTTCTCTCTGTTTGTAAGGCTTCTACTAACATTTCAAAGGGTAAATCTTGATGAGCATAAGCACCTAAAGACATTTCTCTAACTCTCATCAATAATTCCTGAAAACTAGGATTTTCTGAACAGTCAGTCTGCATCACTAAAGTGTTCACAAAAAAGCCGATTAAACTCTCTATTTCACGACGGTTACGATTAGCTATAGGTGTGCCTATTAAGATGTCTGATTGTCCTGTATAACGATAAAGTAATACTCCATAAACTGCTAACAATGTCATAAACATTGTTACCCCTTGTTGCTGACTTAATTCTGTTAGCTTTTGTGTGAGTTCAAGGGATAGTTGAAACTCTTGATGTACCCCAGTAAATGTTTGGACTGCTGGACGAGGTTTATCTGTTGGTAAGGGTAAGAAAGTTGGTGCGTCTGCTAATTGTTTTTTCCAATAATTTAATTGGTTTTCTAAGACTTCTCCCTGTAGCCATTGTCTTTGCCAAAGGGTAAAATCTCCATACTGGATAGATAGGGGATTGAGCGGCGAAGATAATCCCTGAATATAGGCATTATAGAGGGCGGTTAGTTCCTGAATAAATACCCCCATTGACCAGCCATCACTGACAATGTGGTGCATACAGACTAATAAGAGATGTTCCGTTTCAGATAACACCACTAAAGTGATTCTGATTAAGGGTTCACCAGCTAAATCAAAGGGTTGAACCGCTTGATTTTGTGCTAACTCTTGGGAGGCAATTGCTTGTTCACTACCAGATAAATGCTGTAAATCCACAACCGTAACTGTCCAGGTTCGTGTTTGTATAACTTGGGTAGGGATACCATCAACGGTAATGAAGTTGGTGCGTAAAGCTTCGTGGCGATCACAAATTTCTTCTAAACTCTGGATTAAGATTTCTGAGTTCAGGTTTCCCTCTAAACGCAAGGCTAGGGGGATATTATAAAAAGAACTATTCGACTCAAATTCAGCCAAAAACCAGAG
>NZ_JASJFF010001127.1:0-2250 GCF_030065435.1 Microcystis sp. M53603_WE2 | reverse complement strand
CTCTTGAAGGAGAAAAAGAAAGTTGTTTATAAAAAAACTAAAAATTTTGTTGGAATTTCATCTGAATTTATGAGTTGAAATCTATTTTTCATGGACAGAGTTCTTAAAACCTGTCTATCTCCAGCGTTGGATGATAATTATCTGTCAAAAAATAATGCTTCTACACAAGTTCTCTATTTAAATAAGAGAATTTTATCTGATTTTTTTCAAAATGAGAACTGCTGCAATAAATCTACTGTAAAAGATGATAAAGTTCCTATTGTCAATGCTTATTGGCTAAATTATTATGCTATTTGGTGGCACGTCTGAATTTTCCACAAATGCTACCCCCCCAATCTCCTATCAAGTGGTTAGCTCACTTCCTGGGCGAATCCGCTGGCGTGTCCCTTCCCTGCGCCAAAACCTAACAGGACAAAATATTCTCCAGGGAGCGATCGCTGCTCTAGAAAGCGTTACCAGCGTCCGCATCAACCCCTAGGCTAACTCAATCATTGTCACCTTTGCTGAAGGGAAAATGTCTCCCGCACAATTAGAGCAAGAACTGGCAACCGCGATCGGCAAGGCCGCAGCTTCGGCGAACCCAGGGGCAGAAGTCCCCCAGAAAGCTGAATTCAAGGCGGAAAAACAAGTTCCTCGTCCCCCGGAAGAGAAATTGCTGGTGAGGGAAAATCTGGCCGATGCAAAGGTGGAACAGACCCAAACAGTGATCAGTCCCCAGACAGGAGAAAGTAAAGATGATAAAAATCCTCTAAACGAGATACCGAGCCAAACTTTAGTTTATCGGCAGCTGGAAGCCTTACCCGTCAATTCTTGGCAGCGCCAGTGTCAAGAGCAGGCTGAATCAATCGAGAAACTAGAAGACTGCCTCGCCGCCTTACAGCCGGTGGCAGCGATCGGTTCAGCTTGGCTGAGGCGGTGGTACGTCCACAGTCCGGCAACCATAGATTGCGCTACCAGCACCGGCAGAAGCTCGATTGAAAAAATATCGCAAATACCTTTAAAAGTTCCAAAATACAGGCTCGCAATCTCTATTTCAGGTACGAGGAGTGCAACTGATTAGGCCTTGTCTGGGACTAAATTGCCAATTCGATCGAGAATTTTTACCCGAAGGGAAAAGAGGGGCCAGTTTACTGCTCTCGCCTGAGAATTGACTGCTAGGCTATCCTGAGAAAACCATACCGTTTCAACTAAACTAGATCTGTGAAAATCAAGGCTCTTAAAAATGACCGCCAAGCCCAAAATGATTTTTCGGCTGACTTCTCCCATCAACCGGTTTCTCTTCACGCTGACAGTGGCAATTTTCGTTTATTTAATCACGGGAGAATTTTACCAGGAATTGCGGTTTCTCTTGGCTTACGATCTAGCGATACTAAGTTATTTGAGTGTTTTAGCAGTGCAAATGTCCAAAGCGACTGCGGAAGATACCTTTCGTCTGTCTCAACAGCAAGAACCCAAGGGTATTAGCACTTTATTTGCTGTGCTGCTATTTTCTGGTATGGGGTTAATTGCTCTTTCTTTATTACTCAACAACTCCAAGAAATGGACTCCCTTGTTGACGAATTTGCACATGGGACTGTCCCTATTAGCGATCTTTTTGTCTTGGACTCTGGTACATACTTTTTTTGCTCTGTATTATGCCAGACTCTAGTACGATGAACTATCCGCAGAAGATTCATCCGCTTACCGCAAAGGTTTAGACTTTCCCAATCAAGAACTTGTGGATTATTGGGATTTTATGTATTACTCTTTTACTATCGCTATGTGTTACCAGACATCGGACGTATCCGTTGAAAGCGTTGCGATGCGACGCATGACACTCTTTCATTCCATCCTCTCTTTTATCTTAGTAGCAGTAGTCATCGGTTTAGTGGTAAACATAATTTCTAATCTCATTTAATTGTGTCTGATCTCAAACGAGCCAAATGTCTATCGGGGATATCTCCCCTGCTTATGGTGATCAGTAAATCTGATATTTTGTATTCTGCTATACATTCTTCCCCATGATGTTGAGAGAACCACCTCTTTTAGATGTGGCTGCGGTACGATCTCATAGGTGTAGTTTTTTAACCCACATTCCGCACCCTAGTCGTTGAAATCAAAAGTTGCTCTAGCCCTTGTATAGTAAGACTTTTAGCGATTACTAAGAATTATGAAGTGTCACACTCTAGTCAGCGATCGCCAGCTTAATGAGAGTTTATCTCAATAATTTGGTATCAGAGCTATCAGATTTTTAGGGCTAATTGTGCATCT
>NZ_JASJFF010000546.1:0-3103 GCF_030065435.1 Microcystis sp. M53603_WE2 | reverse complement strand
GGCATCTTCAATGATAATCGTGTTAACTCTGGGAATATCTAACCCCGACTCCACAATAGTCGTACAGACTAAGATATCCGCTTCCCCATTATTAAAAGCTAACATGGTGGTCTCTAATTCAGCCTCATCCATACGACCGTGGCCGATGGCAATTCTAGCACCCGGAATCATCCCTTGAATTGCTGCCGCTTTTTCTTCAATTCCCTCGATTCTTGGTACTACATAAAAAATCTGTCCCCCCCGATCCAATTCATTGCGAATTGCCGTTCTAATCGCATCAGAATTATAACTAGAAAGGTGGGTTTGGATGGGACGACGAGAGGGGGGAGGTGTGGTAATTAAACTCATTTCTCGCACCCCAGAAAGGGACATATAAAGAGTCCGGGGAATCGGTGTCGCACTCAAGGTTAACACATCAATATTACTTTTAAAAGCCTTAATTTTCTCCTTTTGATTGACCCCAAAACGCTGTTCTTCATCAATTACCAATAACCCTAAATCTTTAAACTCCACCGCTTTACTCAATAACAACTGCGTCCCCACTACTATATCCAATTCCCCCGTTTTCAAGCGCTGGACGATATCTTTTTTCTCGGAATTGGTGCGAAAACGATTTAATAAACCCACATTAATGGGATAGGGAGCAAAACGTTCTTTCAGGGTGTGATAATGTTGTTGGGTTAAAATCGTTGTTGGTGCTAATAAAGCCACCTGTTTATGACCCGTGGTGACAGCTTTAAAAATAGCACGAATCGCCACTTCTGTCTTACCAAAACCCACATCCCCACAGACTAATCGATCCATCGGGCGATCGCTTTCTAAATCCCGTTTCACATCCTGTATCGCTTTCAGTTGATCAGCAGTGGGTTGGTAGGGAAAAGAATCCTCTAACTCCCGCTGCCAGGGATTATCCATCGGATAGGCAAAACCCGATTTTTGGGCGCGTTGGGCGTAAATATTGATTAAATCAACCGCTAACTTCTTAACCGACTTCCTAACGCGGGCTTTCGTCGCTTCCCACGCTTTGCCAGAGATTTTATGCAATTCGGGCGCTTGACTACCTGTATGACGATAACGGGAGAGATTATCAAGAGAATCGGCAGGAACCCGCAATAATCCATCCGCATACTTAATAACTAGATAATCTCGACCTTGCACTACTCCGCCAATTGTGCTTTCCTGCTTTTCTAGTTTGATAAACTGTCCGATGCCATGGTGTTTATGTACTACAAAGTCGAGGGGACGGAGTTTGTTCACGTCCACCTGTACCGAGGCTGCTTGCCGACGTTTGCGGACGTAACCGGCAGTATTTAAAAGATGTTGCCCGAAGAACTCTCGATCGCTAACGACGACTATGCGATAGGTGGGGAGGATAAAACCTTCTAATTCAGCTAATCCTGAGTATTTTAGGGCTGTAGCGGTGTTTTGAATGATTAAGCGCTCGATCGCCCCAAAATCAAGGGGATTGGGGATAAATTGGGCTGGGCAGTCGTGTTCCTGTAATAATGAGACTGTGCGGGAGGGTTGGGCAGATATTAACCATGTAGCATACTTATTTACTTTAATACCGCTATAAATCTCTCTTTTTCCCCGTAAAATTTCCGCTAGTTTGGCGAATTGCCCCGGATTGGTGGGAATCGGACGACTGGAGAGATTAAGGCTATTTTCGGACAGGTGATCGTCTATTTCCGAGAGGTAGAGATGGGGAAATTTGGGCGATATTTCCAGAGATTCGCCAAAAGAACGGTGAATTTTCGGTAAAGGTGGTTCTATCTCTTGCCAGCGTTCCCCAATATATTCTATCCAGCGATCGCTTCTAGCTTGACAGCTTTCCAGTTCATCAAAGGCAATAAGAGTATTTTCGGGGAGATAATCCAATAAAGAGGCAGGTTGACGGAAGGACAAGCCTAAAAATCGCTCAATTCCCTCTGGATAAATGCCATTAGCCAATTTTTCTCGCTCTTCAGCCTCCAAATAATCGGCCACTGTGGGGGGAAGAGAAGGGGCAATCATCGCCGCGAAGCTAGTGGGAGTAAGAAGCAGATTGGGGATAGAATCGAGGGATCTTTGGGTGGCAGGGTCAAATTCTCGCAATTTTTCCAATTCATCGCCGAAAAATTCTAACCTGACCGGTAATTCGGCCGAAACTGGGAAAATATCAACGATATCGCCGCGACGACTCCATTGCCCTTCGGTTTCTACCAGTGAAACCCGTTCATATCCTAATCTAGCTAGGGTTAGATCGAGGTTTTTGGCTTCTATAACCCTTCCTACCGCAAAATTATCGCTATACTGCTCGAAAACCTCTCTAGGGGGTAAATGGGGCTGCAGGGCCTTTTCGGTGGTAACGATCGCAATTCCGGCCTCTTGATGACTGATTAGAGCTTGTCCTGAGCTACGTCGAAGGGCCGATAATACCTGCATCTGCCCCCAAATCATCTCGGATTCCCGATTAAATCTCTCGTAGGGGCAAGCTTCCGAGGTGGGATAAAAGAAAACACCTTTCCACGTCATCGCTTCTAATTGTGCCGCCCAACGTGCCGCTTCCTCCAGATTGGCACAGATAATTAAAAGATTTTTTCCTTGACAACGGGCGAAAGCTGTGCCGATTAATCCTTTCGGTAAGCGGGCAAGGCCGGTTAGGGTTAAATTGCCGTTTTTCTCCAGTTTTTGGATAAGTTCGGCAGTTAATGGCGATTTTTCAATGTTGCGAATAACGGAGGCAAAAGTCATTTTTTAGTGATCGGCTCTCGGTTTTTAGTTAAGCTCTACTGAATTTAAACTGCCTCTTGGGAGTTTTAGTACAAATGCTCAGGCTTCCTATCCCTGCTCCCAACTTCGGTGCAGTCTTAGCAAGTATTAGTTATCAGTTTTCAGTTCACCCACTACTTTTTGGGGTTAATTTTTTTGGGCTTTATTTGGCTTGACCAGAGGGGGGTCGTAGGCGCACGGATTTTCCATTATCTATATAATATCATGTCAAGCGTTAGTTAGCAAGAGAAAATTTTTTAATTGGGAGCGAAAGATCGAAGGACGAAAAACAAGTACATCTATACCGAGATATTTTCAGAATGATAACGATTCTCACCGACTGTGATAAGAT
>NZ_JASJFF010000996.1:0-2533 GCF_030065435.1 Microcystis sp. M53603_WE2 | reverse complement strand
TCTCCGAGCCAGTAGTCAGTAGTCAGGAGAATTAAGAATGAGCATTAATCAATTAAATGCTCTATTTGGTTATTTTATGCAATTTTATGCTTATTTTTCTCATTTTTGCCCTCTCAAAAATTAATTATGCAAGAACTCTAAAGTTAATTTTGTCAAGGATTGTTCAGATGCGCTTACCCTGCTAAAACCCCAACACCCTAAAACCCTAAAACCCCAAAACCCGACACCCAAGACCCTAATTTAGTGATTTAATAAAACCGACCACTGCTGCAGGAGATAAAAACTATGTGTATTCTCGGTTTTGATCCGGGTAAGGATAAATGTGGGATCGCGGTCAGGTCATCAACGGGGAAAATTTATACCCATGAGGTGATAGCATCGTCACAAGCGCTCGAGCGTTTAGCTAGTCTCTGTCAACAATATCCGCTCGAATTATTGGTGATGGGGAACCAAACCACCTCGAAAAGTTGGTGCCAAAAAATTGCCGCTCGTGTCACTATCCCGATTACTCTAGTAGATGAACGCAATAGTACCCTAGAAGCGCGCGATCGCTATTGGCAAATGTTCCCCCCCAAAGGATTACAGAAACTCATCCCCCAAGGTATGCGTCTTCCCGATCGCCCCATTGATGATATAGTGGCGATTCTGCTGATCGAACGTCATTTACAGTCCAAATAATGTCACACTACAAAATAGACACAGCAAGGTGAATTGACGATGCTCCTAAGTAAAGGTTTTGAAGTGGAAATGTACACCGGAACAGCAGCCGGAGAAATTATCGGTTTATCCGATCGCATTGTCAAGGATTTAGATGGTTTTGTCCGGGAACCGGATAGTCGTAACGTAGAATATACTACGGCTCCCATGACTAACTATGACCGTCTTTTATGCGCTACTTTAAAACCTCGTCTCGCTCTACGGCGATATTTGCGTCGTTTAGGCAATTATACCCTAATCCCTGGCAGTACCCTCTCCTTGGGCGATAGTCAACATTTTTATCGCAGTGACCCCCACAATCCCTATCATGACTATATTGAACAGACCTACGGTACTAATGTAGTCACGGCCAGTATTCATATTAACGTCGGTATTAGCGATTATGAGGATTTAATGCGTGCCTGTCGCTTAATTCGCCTAGAAGCTCCTTTATACTTGGCTTTAAGCGCTTCTTCTCCCTTTCTCGACGGTAAAATCACCGGTTCCCATTCCCGTCGTTGGCAAGTTTTCCCCCAAACTCCCGCTTATGTTCCCCTCTTTGAAAGTCATCAACATTTTGTCACTTGGACCGAGGAACAATTAAAACTCGGTACGATGCAGAATGTTCGTCATCTCTGGGTGTCAGTACGTCCTAACGGTAGCAATCGTCCCTATAATCTCAATCGTCTAGAATTGCGAATTTGTGACCTGATTGCTAATCCTATTAGTTTATTAGCAGTTATGGCTTTTTTAGAGGCCCGTTTAACTCAACTTTTACAAGCTCCCGAATTAGACCCCTTAATTTTAAGTCAATTACCCAGCAGCAATCGCAGCGAGGATTTATTAACTTTAACCCAAGAAAACGAACAGGCTGCCGCGCGTTTTAGTCTTGATGCCACCCTGAGACATTGGTACGATGGCCGGGAAATCTTAGCTAGGGATTGGATTAAAGACCTCTATGTTCAAGTTTATCCGATCGCTAAAGAAAAGGGTTTTAGTTGTTTCCTCTCTCCCTTACAAAAAATCCTCCGCGAAGGTAACACTGCACAACAATGGTTAAAACAATACGACCAAGGTATGGATGTTAAAAGTATTATCAAACAGGCGATTATTACCCTAGAAAAAGAGGAACGAGAGTTAGAACATAAATTATGTCAGCATATTCTAGTTGCGTGAATAATTATTTTAAGGCCATGGTAATTAAACCCTGTTGACCGAGAAGAATTTCCCGCAGCAGCGTACAAATTCCTACCCAAATAATCGGAGAAATATCAACTCCTCCTAAGGGGGGTATGAGTTGACGCACGGGGATTAAAAAAGGTTCCGTGGGCCAGGCAATAATATTAAAGGGAAAGCTATTTAAATCTACCTGTGGATTCCAAGTCAGCACGATCCGTAAGATAAACAAAAGGGTCATCAACCCTAAGATAATTGCCAATGTCCAACTTAATGCGATCGCTGTGTCCATAGTCTCCAATCCCGTCTTTTTTACCGATTATCTTCCCTAAAATATAACAGTTTTTGTCTCATTTAATCATCCTAATCGCCCCAGCACCCTGCCAGTTATTCTTGCCAACCTCCCGGGTAAAAATGCCGCCAATAAAAAGTCCCAATAGGGCTTGACAAACTAGCTAGACTTGACTTATACTTTTGTTATAATGGGAGTCCGTGTCGTCCTGGAGACCCTCTCTTTTCAGGCCAGATGCAGAAGTAACTTAAAGATGACAGAATTTCGCATCGAGAAAGACAGCATGGGAGAAATTCCCGTACCTGCCGATAAACTTTGGGGAGCGCAGACCCAAAGATCCCTACAATACTTTAGTATCGGTGATAATCT
>NZ_JASJFF010001053.1:0-1813 GCF_030065435.1 Microcystis sp. M53603_WE2 | reverse complement strand
CATAGTTAAGACGATGATTAGACTCATGATTGAATGAGCGACTATGATTAGGTTATCTTTGACAATCATCAGTATTTATTGTCTTATATCACATCATGGTGTCGCTCTCTCGAAAAGAATCATAGTCCATCACACAATCACAAAAATCATAGTTAAGACGATGAATGAACAACGCGCCCAAGCTTATGTTAATTTAATAGAACAGTTGCTCGCTTGTGCTGATGGTGAGGAACCCAATATCCTGCAAGCTAATCAGGAATTGATTGACCCCGAATTTTTGCAGATGATGGAAAACTATGCAACAGGGTTAGAATAATAAGGATACAATAACCATGCAGATTGATTTAACACAACACTTTGGGCAATATCTCAATCCTCAAGCGAGAAATATAGAAGAATATAAGGCGTTTTTAACTGTTGGGGACATTGACAACAGGCCAAGGTGTTGTTAGTATATCCAACATGAAGGCTACCGCGCTCATTCGTCGTCGCGTCATCTTGGCCCCAGACGCATTCGCAGAAGTCACTGTCTGGCGTGTTCCCCAACCAGTTCTGCCATCGGAGCATCCTTACAAATATCGTCTCGCTTACATAGTCAACGGCAAATGTGTGTTGCGATATGATAACGAACGCGGTAAAGGCGATCACCGTCATTTCGATGGTGTGGAGTCTCTTTATGCTTTCTCTTCGCCAGACCAATTGATGGCCGACTTCAACTCTGACATTTTGAGGTGGAATTATGAACACGGTCGTTCTTGAAGTTCGCTCCTTGACTGACACCCTTGCCGATGCCGTTCAAGCGATGAAAACTGGTCGAGCAGAAAAAGAAGTTCGTATCAGTTTTGCTACCCCCGAACTTCTCTGGAAAGTTCTGACTGCCAAGCGGTGGGAACTCCTCAAAGCTATGTGCGGTGCTGGCCCCATTTCTATCCGTGAGGCGGCGAGGCGAGTACATCGGGATGTTAAAGCAGTACATGGAGATATTACGGCACTTTTAAATGTCGGTATTCTGAGCCGTGTAGCAGATGGGAGCGTAGAGTTCCCGTTTGAAGCGATCAAGGTTGAATTCATGTTGCAAGCCGTTTGATCGCCGGATTAGTAGCGATCGCGAATAAAGAGGACACATGAACCAAAAGTATTATCATTCTCAAAGGTAAGTAGGGAGGCGTTAAAAGTTGTCAGACACCCCCCTTATCAAGGGGGGATTAAGGGGGGATCGGCACCCCCCTTATCAAGGGGGGCAGGGGGGATCGAACCTAAAATCCATTTTTAATTTAATTATAACCAGCTATAAAATAGTGATAGTCGTGCCTATATTCCGATAATTATTAGGAGAATCATCAGATGTCAGTTACTATTGAACAAGATCTTAAAGAAGTTTTAGGTGAAATTAATCAGAAACTAGAAAATATTAATAGTCGCCTCACTAATTTAGAGGTTGGACAAGCTAGATTAGAAGAAAAGGTCGATGCTTTAGACAAGGATATTGAGAGGGTGAAAGAAGATACCAAAGAATTGAAAGGCTCTCAAAAGGCCCAGATTTGGACGTTAATCGGAATTTTGGGAACGGCTTTACTAGGAACGGTCATTCGCTACATTATTATTCCTTTTCCTCCTCAATCGTAAATATAATTATAACAATCACAGTACAGACAATGAATGAACAACGCGCCGGGAGCATCTCACTTATGCAATGAGTATTAATACTTATAGCAGTCAAAAACTAGAAAATCTTCAACTTGATCACAAAGAGAAATGAGATTATAATAGTTATAACTTACAATTCAGAATAGCTCTCGATGGGAGGAATAAT
>NZ_JASJFF010000069.1:0-2614 GCF_030065435.1 Microcystis sp. M53603_WE2 | reverse complement strand
CCCAAAACCCTATCTCCTGTCTCCTATCTCCTGTCTCCTGTCTCGGAGTCTCCTGTCTCGGAGTCTCCTGTCTCCCGACTCCTGAATACTGACTCGATTCTGGCTGCTATAGTAGAAAAGCACCCATTGCTGACGATATCTGAGGTAGATTGCCGTGACTATTGCTTTAGACCAACTGCTCACCCCCGACATTTTTCGACCGGCGCGTTATTTGGGCAACGAGTTAGGTGCTAAACATAAAGAATGGGCAAGTGCTGTGGTTCGTTGGGTGTTAACCTATCCGGAAGTGTACGAAGTGGGGGCATCTAACCTCGGCCATATTATCCTCTACAATATCCTCAATGCTCAACCCCGCCAACTCTGCGATCGCACTTATTTACCCGCACCGGATTTAGCCCAAAAACTCAAACAGACAAAAACCCCCCTATTTGCCCTAGAATCCCGTCGTTGCCTCACCGATTTTGATATTCTGGGTTTTAGTCTCAGTTATGAGCTAGGAGCCACCAATATTTTAGAAATGCTCGACCTAGCGGCAATTCCCTTGACTTGGAGAGCAAGAGACTCAGGTAACTATCCGCTAATTTTTGCCGGGGGACAAACTGCCACCTCTAACCCCGAACCCTACGCCGACTTTTTTGATTTTATCGCCCTCGGTGATGGCGAAGAATTATTGCCAGAAATCGGTTTAATTTTAGAAGAAGGTAAACTAGCTAATCTAAGCAAAGAAGAACTATTACTAGATTTAGCCCAAATTCCGGGGGTATATGTCCCCCGTTTCTACGATGTCACCCCAATCGGTGCAGTTATCCCCAATCGTGACGATGTACCGCAAAGAATTTTACGCCGGGTAGCTACTCCTATCCCAGCCTATTCTATCGGTTTAGTTCCCTTCGTGGAAACGGTTCACGATCGCCTGGTGGTGGAAATTCGTCGCGGTTGCACTCGGGGATGTCGTTTTTGTCAACCGGGGATGTTAACCCGTCCTGCGCGGGATGTGCAACCAGAAGCAGTCATCGAATCGATTGAAAAAGGAATGCGAGCGACGGGATATAACGAATTTTCCTTATTATCTCTCAGTTGCTCCGATTATCTAGCTCTACCTGCCGTGGGTATGGAGATTAAAAACCGTCTCCAGAATGAGAATATATCTCTATCCTTACCCAGTCAAAGAGTCGATCGCTTTGACGAAAATATTGCTAACATAATTGGGGGCAATCGTCAATCGGGTTTGACCTTTGCACCGGAAGCGGGAACCCAACGAATGCGCGATGTGATTAACAAAGGGTTAACCAACGAAGAACTACTCAGAGGGATAAAAACTGCTGTCGAACAGGGTTGGGATAAGGTCAAACTCTATTTTATGATCGGTTTGCCAGGGGAAACCGATGTGGATGTCATCGGTATCGCGGAAACCCTGCGTTGGTTGCGTCGGGAATGTCGTTTACCGAAGCGGAAACCCCTCGATTTTACCCTAACTATCTCGAATTTTACCCCTAAACCCCATACCCCCTTCCAGTGGCATTCCGTCTCGACGGCCGAATTTATCCGCAAACAGGAGTTATTAAGACAGGAATTCCAAGGCATGAGAGGGGTAAAAGTCAATTATACCGATGTCCGCATCTCGGCTATGGAAGATTTTATCGGTCGCGGTGACAGAAGTTTAGGGAAAGTGGTACTGCGCGCTTGGCAATTGGGAGCCGGGATGGATGCTTGGTGGGATAATACGGAAAAAGCCTATCAAGCATGGTCACAGGCGATCGAAGAATCCGGTTTAACTTGGAAATATCGTCAGATAGAACAGGGAGAATGGCATATTTTTGCCGATGCAGACAAAGATATTTTAGAGCGTCCTCTGCCCTGGGATCATCTGGATACCGGTATCGATAAAAAATGGCTACAGGAGGACTTAAAACGCGCCCTAGACGCGGCAACAGTCCCCGATTGTTCTTTTGAGGGTTGTTCCCATTGTGGCGTTTGTAGCCTCGATTTTGGTCATAATATCGTCATTGAAGCGCCCCCGATTCCCGCTTTTGCTGGACATTTTCAACCCAATCAAGAACGCGCCCAAAGAATTCGGGTTTGGTTTGGCAAAATTGGCGAAATGGCCTTAGTTAGCCACTTGGATCTGGTGCGTTTATTTGATCGCGTCGTCCGTCGCGCTGCTATTCCCATTTCCTTTACCGGTGGATTTCACCCTGGTCCGCGCATTTCGATCGCCAATGCTTTATCCTTGGGAGCAACCAGTAGCGGTGAGATTGTCGATTTTGAATTGACAAAAGTGATGGATTTAGAGAGGTTTAAACAGCAATTAAGCGCACAATTGCCCGCAGATTTACCAGTGTATCAGGTGGAAGAAATTCCCTTAAATGCTCCCGCTGCCACCCGTTTGTTAGAAAAAGCTGCGTATTTGCTCACTTTTAACAGTGAGGGAATTGACTGCCAACAATGGCAAAATTGGATCGAGGCGATTAAACAAGCAACGGTGATGGAACGGGAAAAAACCACCAAATCCGGCAAAAAAGTCACGATTAATCTGCGAGAACAATTATATGAATTAGAGTTAAAAACTGTTGACAAACAAGCCGTTTTGTGCTATGTGGGCAGTTGTCGCAAT
>NZ_JASJFF010000744.1:0-1394 GCF_030065435.1 Microcystis sp. M53603_WE2 | reverse complement strand
GCCGCAATTTTTGTCAATTGTTTGCGATCTGGAGCGAACTAATCAATTAAATCTCTTGCCAGATAAGGATTGAGTCGATTTATGCTCCCCTATCGAACCATACCAAGTCCCGAAGAGCCGCAATTTTTGGGGAATGGCGATTTGGATGAGGAGGGGCGATTTTGAGGAGGAGGGGCGATTTTGAGGAGGAGGGGCGATTTTGAGGAGGAGGGGCGATCGCTCCCTAATCAGTATAAGTTGATATAATTATCGTATGTTTATCTGGTCGTCAAAATGTTGCTAAAAATCGTACAAATCGGTAATTCTCAAGCAATTACAATTCCTCAAGCAATCATGGAACAGTGTGAACTTCTGGACGAAGTTGAGGCGATAGTTGATGGAAAAAGAATTATTCTGAGTGCTAAAAAGAAGGTGAGGGAAGGCTGGGCTGAGTTATTTGATGATGCTCCTATTGAAGCCGAGTTACAGGATTGGCTAGGGGTGGAAAACGAGTTTGAGCGGCAAAATCAATGGTAGAAAGATTTAGCATCCTGTTGGTGGCACTCGATCCAACTAGGGGGTCTGAACTGCAAAAAACTCGACCTTGTGTTGTTGTTTCTCCTAGTGAAATTAATGCTCGATTAAGAACAGTCGTTATTGCACCAATCACCAGTACTGTCAAAAATTACCCAACAAGAATCCCCATTGATCAAGAAAATGTGCGCGGCAGTATTGCTTTAGACCAAATTAGGGCGATTGACAAAACCCGAATTGTTGCCACAATTGGCAGTCTTGACGAACGGGTAGCAATGGTAGTGGCTGATCGATTGGTTGAATTTTTTCACTACTGATTGTCACCGAATTTGTTCGGTTTTAGTATCGCTTTTTTATAAAACAGGGAGAGGTGATCGCTTTTTAGAGTAAGGGTGAAGGGGCGATCGCTTTTGGGAGGAGCAATTTTTTGGGAATGGCTATCGCTGTTGGGTGATGAGGAGAGGCGATCGTTTTTGGGTGATGTGGGAATGGCGATCACTTTTGGGTGATGTGGGAATGGCGATCGCCTGCCCTGAGATTAATCTCTCAACAAAGCTCGAAAACCAGCTTGCTGAAAATGAATATCCGTTGTTAATGCTTCCGTTATTCTACGCTCTTCCATTACAATAAAAGAAATACAGTCAACAATTCCCCAATTTTTATCGTTTCTTTGACAATATAGATGATAATCGTCCGTAGATGAAGATAAAGCGATCGCATAACTTGTATCGAGAAATTTCTGGCTCTTCGTTACTCTTTATGCTAAATCAACATACAAGATGCCAAGACAACATACTTCTAACCCAAAAATTCCGAAAGTTTCTCAAGCCATAGGCTCTCCGTTTTATTAGTTTAAGTTTATTGTTGATTCCCTCGACCAT
>NZ_JASJFF010000202.1:0-4539 GCF_030065435.1 Microcystis sp. M53603_WE2 | reverse complement strand
GCTGAGAGCTCAGAGGTGGTGGGACATGATCACGGATTCGACAGACTTCGGTTTGATGGGTTGGTAATATGCATTGAGTATATTGAGGTGGGGTTTGGGGTGTGGGGTGTGGGGAGTGGGGTGTGAGAATTATGAATTATGAAGTGGGGAGTTTTTTGCTGTGAACAGTGAACAGTGAACTGAAAACTCAAATCTGATCAGTGATCACTGATAACTGATCACTGATAACTGACTAAATCCTGCTATAATCTGATTGAATAAGTATAAAAATATTAATTGCTCGATCGCTAATTATGGAAGATACCCTGCCGCTTATTTACGTTTCTGGATTGCTAATTTTCGTGATTGGTTTAGGAATTTTTGTCATCGTGCAAATCTTTAAAACCCGTCGAGTGGAAGGAACCTTTAACAAGCTACAAAAGAAATTGCAAAAAGAAAAAGGTACAGCTAAAGAATACTATGAATTAGGGAGTCTTTATCTCGATAAAAAACTCTATGTTCAAGCATTGAGTTTACTACAAAAGGCTTTAAAAATCTCTGAGGAAGAAAGCATCGAACCAGAAAATCAAGCCCTAATCTACAATGCGATCGGTTTTTCCTATTTTGCTCAAGAACAATTAGAATTAGCGATTCGTAACTACAAAGAAGCCATTAAACTTTATCCTCAATACTCGATCGCTCTCAATAATCTTGGCAATGTTTACGAAAAGAAACAAATGGCTAAAAAAGCTCTCGAAACCTACGAAGAAACTCTCAAATTTGATCCTGATAATACCGTAGCGAAAAAGCGCACCGAATCCCTGCGTAAACGCTTTGCTGAATCGAAATAGTTTTGACTACTGATCAAATTCTTTTTAGAGATCGAAGAATCTTCGATCTCTTTCTTTATTTCAAGCCATAAAACAAGACAATTAAACTAGGGGTTAAAAACGTCAAAATTAAATTTAGGGGCGCACCCAAACGGGTAAAATCGAGGAATTTATAGCCGCCAGGTGCATAAACCATGGTGTTAGTTTGATAGCCAATTGGTGTGAGATAACTATTAGAAGCAGCAAAGGTGACAGCATACATAAAAGCCAAAGGATTTAAACCCAAAGTTTTCGCCACTTCCACGGCGACGGGAATCATTAACACGACGGCGGCGTTATTAGAGAGGATTTCAGTTAAAACTGAGGTAATTAGATAGAAGAAAACTAAGATCCAAAACCCCGAAAGATTGCCGCCGATAGCCACTAAATTATCTGCTAACCATTTAGTAGTTCCCGAGTTATCCATGGCAGTACCTAGGGGAATTAAACCCGCTAATAAAAAGATAATATCCCAACGAATAGAACCATAGACTTCCCCCGGTTTTAGACAGCCAGTAATTACCATTAAAACCACCCCAACTAAACTGGTGACGAGAATTGGTTGAATATCAAAAGCGGCAATAATAATCACCGACAAAGTAATTATTAAAGCAATAATGCCTTTATCCTGTCGCTGGGATTCAATTTCTTTTTCTTCTAAGACTAATAATTCCCGCGTGGTTTGTAAACCAATAAAACTCTGTTTTGGTCCCTGAACCAAGAGCAAATCGCCAAACTTTAAAGGAATTTTACCTAATCTTCCTTGTAGTAATTCCGAACCACGGCGAATCGCCAGAACTGTTGCGTTATAACGCTGACGGAATTTCAAATCTTTTAAAGTTGTCCCAATTAAACGGGAATTAGAGAGAATCAAAACCTCGGCTAATTTTTCCTCACCTGTAGTAATTACCGACTCAATATCTTCTTTCTGAAATTTGAGATCAGCAAAGATTTCTAATCCTCTTTCATCTTTAATTTTTAATAGTTCTTCCCGGCTACTGTGAACGATTAAAATATCGCCAGCATTGAGAACTTTATCGGCTAAAGGTTGGGGTAAATGTACCTTATTTCTGATTAATTCCAACACATCAAAATCAAACTTTCTTTGTAGTCCACTTTGAGATAAAGTTTGACCGATAAGATTAGAACGAGGGGTAACAATGACCTCACTCAGATATACTTTAGAACCGTAATCATCGTCTAAAAATTCCCCCGTGGAAGATTTGCGATCAGGTAGTAATTTCGGGGCAAAAATTGTTAAATAAATCAACCCTGCCAAAAAAGTTACTAATCCTAAAGCAGTGAATTGAAATAAGCTAAATTCCCCATAACCCAGCTTGGCAGAAATACCACTAGCGAGAATGTTAGTAGAAGTTCCCACCACGGTAATCATCCCCGCTAAAACCGTGGCGTAGGAAAGGGGAATTAATAACTTAGAAGGGGAAATTTTTTGTTTTTTACACCAATCTTCAACGATGGGTAAAAAGATCGCCACCACTGCCGTGTTATTAATAAAAGCACTAATCGGCCCCACCAATGCCCCTAAGACAAATACCTGTTGGTGGGGATTTTTGCCCCCCCAAACCAGCAAGCGATCGCGAATTACTTGAATCACTCCCGTGCGGGTAATTCCAGCACTAAGCACAAACATCGCCATCACTGTCACCGTGGCAGCATTACTAAATCCGGCGATACCTTCTTCGGGAGTAACTAAACCCAAAAGAATGAGGACAATCGCCACGCATAAAGCGGTTAAATCTACCGGTAGCCATTCCGCCACGAAAGCGACTAAAGCAACGACTAAAACCGTTAAAGTCAGAATAATTGGTGTTGGCATTGATTTATTTTTTCGTCATGAACCAGCGAATAAATAACTTCTCCAACTCAATCCAAACAAACATTAAGGCACTAAATCCAAAACAGATTAATAATTCTGTGCCACTAATCCATTGAGTGCCGAAGAAGCTTTGTAGAGGAGGAGCATAAATTAACAACAATTGTAGGATCGTTGTCAAGCCCACGGCGGCGATAATGTAAGGATTAGAGAAGGGATTCATTTGCACAGCTAACTGGGTATGGGAACGCACCGCCAAAGCATGACCCATTTGTGCTAAACAGAGGGTAGTAAATACCATGGTTTTCCAACGTCCAGGATCTCCGATTTCGGGGGTTGCTTGAGTATATCGGTAAGCCCAAGCCATCATAATAATGGTGAGAATGGCAAACACCACACCGATGCGAATCATATACCAACCCAACCCGCGAGCAAAAATGCTTTCCCGGGGGCTAAAAGGTGGACGTTTCATCACATTAGGTTCGGCGGGTTCCATTGCCAGAGCAAGAGCCGGTAAACCGTCGGTGACAAGGTTCATCCAGAGGATTTGCAAGGGAGAAAGGGGTACACCGCCTAAACGGAGCAGAGGAGCCGCTGCAATCGTTAAAACCTCGCCAATATTACTGCCGAGAATGTATTTAATAAAGCGCCGAATGTTGCTGTAAACCACGCGCCCTTCTTCGGTAGCGGCGACGATGGTGGCAAAATTATCATCCAGCAAAATCATATCACTGGCTTCTTTGCTGACATCGGTTCCCGTAATCCCCATGGCGATGCCGATATCCGCTTGTTTTAGTGCCGGAGCATCGTTCACCCCGTCCCCCGTCATGGCGACGAATTTGCCCTGTTTTTGCAAAGCTTGGACGATTCTCAGCTTATGTTCGGGAGAAACGCGAGCATAGACGCTCACACCATCTACCTCTGCCTCTAGGTCATTCTGAGACATTTTTTCTAATTCTTTACCCGTGATTACTCGCTCCCCGGGGGCAGCAATTCCTAATTCAAATGCGATCGCCTTGGCGGTTAATTGGTGATCTCCGGTAATCATAATCGGACGAATTCCCGCTTGACGACAGAGGGCAACCGCTTCTTTAACTTCTTTGCGGGGTGCATCGAGCATTCCCACCAATCCCAACCAAACCAGGGATTGTTCCTCACTATCTTCTCTTTCCGCTTCTGGCACTTCTGTCATCGGTTTATAGGAAAAACCTAAGACTCGTAGGCCATTACCCGCCATTTCGTCATTTTGTGCCAAAATACGGCTTCTTTGTTCATCTGTTAAGGGTTGACTTTCCGCCCCAACTTGGATCAGAGAACAACGTTCGAGAATTAATTCCGGTGAGCCTTTGGTAAACATTAAATAGGCAGAATCCCCCAAACCTAACTGGGCATTCTCACAGATTACTGACATTCTCTTTCTTTCGGAAGAAAAGGGAAATTCGCCTAAACGAGGGCTTTTTGGCTGCAATGCTTCCCGATATAGTCCTCCTTTACCCGCTAACGTCAGTAAAGCTCCTTCGGTGGGATCGCCTAAAATTAACCATTCTTGCTCTTTATTTTGCAAAAGTGCATCATTACACAGCACACAAGCCGTTAAAATTGCCTGTAGTTCGGGATCACTTTCACTAGCACCACTAAACTCACCGATGGGCGCGTAACCTTCCCCCGCGACAGTAATGACATGGTGGCAAGTATTGACTTTCTGCACCACCATTTTATTTTGAGTTAAAGTTCCGGTTTTATCGGAGCAAATCGTCGTTACCGAGCCTAAGGTTTCCACTGCTGGCAATTTACGGATTAAAGCTTGTCTTCTCACCATTCTTTGGGTTCCAATTGCCAAAGTCACCGTCACCACTG
>NZ_JASJFF010000296.1:0-1287 GCF_030065435.1 Microcystis sp. M53603_WE2 | reverse complement strand
GCCGCATCTTTCAAGCTTGATTTGATTTTTTCAGTCAGTTCAGTTACCATAGTTGAGAGTGAGAGTAACAAGTTGCTTCTCTAGTCTAGATGGTAATTTATTAATACGCAAGTCCCTAACAACAGTTTTTCTGAGAGGTTGTGGACGTGGTGAAACAGAAGAAAACGGTGATGATTCCCGTCGAGATGGTCGAGACTATCTCATGGTCGGAGGAGGCGGGATTGAAGTTAAAGGAGATTCGGGAGGGACAGGGACTATCTCGCAATAAGTTGGTAAATAAGATTAGGGATGCCGGTCGGGACATTTCACCCCAGCACATCCAAAAGTTGGAGACTGGTTTCAAGGCAATAACGGCAGAAACTCAAACGGCCAAGAGCGTCGGCACGGCTACCCTCCGAGCGATTCTCGACGCTTTGGATTACCCGCTCGATCGGTTCCTCACTGAAATCGGTCACAAGTAAACCTAATTTTGTCTTTTTAATCCCTAAACCGAACCGACGATAACTTCCGAAATTCTCTTGCTTCCAATTGAAGCCTTTTTTTTTAGGGACTATACTGGATTTATCCGTTAGTTCCGCATACCCTTCAACTATTCCAGCTTTTTGTCCCCTCGATTCGGTATTTATTTTTTATTCTTAACCCCTCGGAGATGAAAAATTATGCAACAAGCCGCCTCCTTACCCGATCGCTACCGAATAGGAAAAACCCAGTTTTACGAACGCCGTCAGCACCTGATCCGCTTGGGTTACGCCATGGAAGCCGAGAAACACGGACGAAACAGCTACTACAGTGATGAACAGGTGCAAATATTCGATGACCTAAACACCTACTATAAGAAATGGGGTACTCTCGAAGGTTTTCCGAGTGCTACCCCCGAAATCGCTGATAAACAGACCAAAACCGAGAAAAATTCCCCCGTAACTAACGCCCAGACGGGATTAGTTCAGCGAGAGAGTGAAAAAGTCATAAACGATTCCGTCGATGCCGAAGAAATCTTCGTTGATACCAATCCCTTAGAAGACATTCAAGAAAATAATTTTCGTCGTGTGGATGAGGCCGCCCAGTTTGCCGCCGCCCAGAATCTCGTCGCTTTCAACTACCTGACCGTCAACTACTTGACATCCTCGCCGCCGTAAAACGGACGGCGATTCCCAAACCTCACGATTTAGGTTTCTGTTTCTTTCCCTTGCGGGGTTCCGCACCTGCCTTAACAGATTTACTCTGTTCTGGTCTTATGGTCGCTCTACAGACTGACACCGCAAGCCCTGCGGCCAAAATATTTTTACT
>NZ_JASJFF010001249.1:0-1015 GCF_030065435.1 Microcystis sp. M53603_WE2 | reverse complement strand
CTTTGGTATTTTATCCATGACTACAATGCACAGCAAAGCAAAGGATTAAGCCGCCATCACTACTACCGAATCACCACCTGGTATTTTATCCATGACTACAATGCACAGCAAAGTAAAGGATTAAGCCGCCATCACTACTACCGAATCACCACCCAAATATCAAATAATCCTCTTTTAAATAGCAAAAAAGAGACCCTTGCGGCTCTCCTGTTGTAATCCCTTCAACTAACGCTTAGTTTTTGTCTGCTTGGGTGGGGCGGCACTTGAAGCCAGCCCCCAGAGCGACGACAGCCCCCAGACCGAGGAGGGCAGAGGGTTCTGGGGTTGTAGCGGGAGGGGCAGCATCGCACTTTAACCCACAGCTGCAATAAATGTGCATGGTACGTTCCCCAAAAATCTATTAGTGGAGCAGTAGGAGTCACATTAGGGAACGCACCCTACAATAGATCTCTTGCATAAGTCTAGACAAAATAGGATAAAATAGTCCAAGAGTTAAGATTGAAAGATGACTTACGAATAAGTAAAAACTTTAAAGCCAACAGAGTTAAAACGCTTGTGTGGCGTGTATCCAGATACATTTAAGGATATGGTAACAGTCCTAAATGCAGAAAAAGTTTGGCAAAAAAAGACTGGCAGACCGAGCAAATTGAGTACGGAAGACCAACTACTAATAACATTAGAATATTGGCGAGAATATCGCACCTATTTTCATCTGGGAAATAGTTGGGGTGTTAACGAATCAACGGCGTATAGAATTGTTAGGAAAGTAGAGAATATTCTCATCAAATCAGGTCTGTTTAATCTACCGGGAAAAAAAGCCCTATTAGAAAGTAATAGTGAAATAGAAGTAATAGTGGTGGATGTGTCAGAACAGGAGATAGAAAGACCCAAAAAAAAACAGAAATCATGCTATAGTGGGAAGCAGGGATACCACACATTAAAGTCGCAAGTCGTTGCCGATCAAAAAAGTGAGCAGATAATCTGCGTCCGTTGTGAGAAAGGAAGAGTCCATGAT
>NZ_JASJFF010000973.1:0-4901 GCF_030065435.1 Microcystis sp. M53603_WE2 | reverse complement strand
CACGAGATTTTAGAGGTGTTCTTTAATTATTATGTGGATAGCTTGGGCAGTTACGAAGCGGCCTTAAAAGCCTTGGAAAAAACCCAGATGTTCCTCGTTGATCAGGTACAGTCGGTTTATCAATCCCAGGGGATCGATATTGCCGATAAACACATCGAAGTTATCGTGCGTCAGATGACCTCTAAGGTGCGGATCGATGACGGCGGCGATACCAGTATGTTGCCCGGGGAATTGTTGGAATTGCGACAGGTGGAGACGGTAAATGAAGCCATGTCAATCACCGGTGGGGCGGCGGCTAAATATACGCCTGTACTACTGGGAATCACCAAAGCTTCCTTGAATACCGATAGCTTTATCAGTGCCGCCTCCTTCCAAGAAACCACCCGCGTCCTCACGGAAGCGGCGATCGAAGGCAAGTCCGACTGGTTACGGGGTCTCAAGGAAAACGTGATTATCGGTCGTCTGATTCCGGCGGGTACTGGCTTTAATTCCCACGAAAACATGGCGGGGATCAGCGATTACGCCCCCCCAGAGGAGGAATATAACTACAACAACAATCGTGGTTATTACGCTGCCCCCAGCAGTCCCAGTTTCCCTCCTCGTCCCGGTTTCGGCGATAGTAGCGAGGATAGCGATATGATTCTTGACGATCAAACCGCTCGCGCCTACGCTGAGGGTGATGTGGTCGATTTAGAGGATGATGAAATGGCTTTCCTCTCCTCCCGCGGCAGCAGTCGCTTTAGTCGCCAACCCATCAGCGACAGCTGGTCAGAAGCCGATGAGGAAGGGGATGAGGACGATTTCGAGGGGGATTACGAAGAAGAATAATCGTCTGTAGATATCTTAAAAGGAGGAGTGGCCGGAAAAACCCTTGTTATTCTCCAAAAACCTCCTCCTTCTCTCCCCAAACTCCCTAGGGTTGGCTGAATAAATATGAAATATATAGCGTTTCTGATTCACAAGAGGTACATTCCCGATCCTGAACAGCTTAATCAGCAAAGGTTTAAGTGTGCCGCACAGATGCGAGAACCGCTATAGACGAGGTAAGGGTTTTAGGGTTTTGTTTTGCTCTCACAGGTGCAAGATTTTGAGAGAATCGTGGTTCAAAACCTTGCATCTTCATCGACCTGCGTCCTGTACGGGCGAAGCATTCGGGCATAACCTATCGCTGAAACCGTAGATTTCCTATCCGAATGCTTCGCCCCTACTTTTCCCGCTAACTCACCAGAGTTTGGCAATAAAAAAAGGCAGCCTTTCTTGTCAACCGGAAAGGAGACAAAGTAAGGATTTGAAGAATTTTCTCTCCAGTCGGGATGACAGGATTTGAACCTGCGGCATCCTGCTCCCAAAGCAGGCGCGCTACCAAGCTGCGCTACATCCCGAAGTAAACTCTTTTTTTAGTATAGCCTAAGAGCCGCATTCTTAATCGGGATACCAAAACATCCCTTTGATACCTTCGGGATCGAGAACAAAACCGAGACGACGATAGAAATCCACCACCTGCGGATCGGCGAAAAGAGTTATATTACTGATGTCCTCACCCCGCAACTTCCTGATCATAAATTTCATTAATGCTTTACCAAAGCCTTTACTTTGATAGTGAGGATGAACAACCACATCCCAGACTGTAGCATTAAAAGCGTGATCGGAAGTGGCACGAGCAAAACCCACTAAACGACGGCGATTACCTCGCACTTCCCACATCGACACGACTAAAAAACTACATTCGATCGCCTTTTTAACTTTGCGTAAAGGACGACGGGCCCAACCTACCGAGTCACAAAGTTCTTCTAACTCATATAGATCTAGCTCTCGATCAGTACTAAAAAACACTCGCGTCTGTCCGAGGTCATTCTGGGCAACCTCTACCAAGTCTCCCGAATAGTCAGGAGATGCAGTGACTTCCGAGCTATTAAACAATCTTTTCCAAAAAACCATGCCGGGGGGCTACTGCCTCAATATTGTCCTTTTAGCCTAGTATATTTTATTTTCCCCTCTCTAAGAACAATCGGGCCACTGGAGTCCAAATTTGATTGGTTGAGTACGGAGAGGGTGGGATTTGAACCCACGAACCATTGCTGGTTACTCGATTTCAAGTCGAGCGCAATCGACCACTCTGCCACCTCTCCAAGGCAGCCATACCTAATATCTTATCATTAGAACTCTTGCATAAATCAAAAAATTTTCCGCAAATGCAGGTAAAAGGGTTGCATATTATAGAATATAGGGTTAAGGGTTAAAATTTCCCCTTTCCCCCTTCCCCAATTTCTGCAAGAAGTCTATTCTAGTCAATTAGAGGCACAATTAGGGTTGGCTGAAAAAGTCTTTCCTGGCGGCAGGGTGTGGGGGTTTACCGATTTTCAGGGAAAAAGTACCTGAATTTCCCCCCCCCCTGATCACTCCTAGGCCTGGCACTTTTGGAGATCAAAAAAGTCTAAAAGTCTTAGCCAACAAGGTTTTTAGATTTATTCAGCCAGCCCTAATTAGGGGTTTCTGAGCAGCATTTTGGGCGGGCCGATCGGCCGAACCAATTCCCCTCACCATCCCCGCCAAGATGACCGACTTATTTGTTTAATTTCTGTAATTTTCGGCTTTCAAGGGGGAAAACTAAAATTAGAATGGGGAGGGGTGCCTTAAAATTGCTGTTTTGACGTATAATCACCTCAATAAAATTTAGAAGCTCCTAGAGTTGATAGTTTTAAACATTTCTGT
Organism: Microcystis sp. M53603_WE2; assembly: GCF_030065435.1. Taxonomy (NCBI): domain Bacteria; kingdom Bacillati; phylum Cyanobacteriota; class Cyanophyceae; order Chroococcales; family Microcystaceae; genus Microcystis; species Microcystis sp. M53603_WE2. The sequence continues at coordinate 2,189 of NZ_JASJFF010000973.1, read as the reverse complement.
GAGGAAAATGTATTTATTATGAGTTCAATTATTGAAATCGGCGACCACAAAATTAGCGATTCAGCGGTCTTGCCTCTTTTGGCAAAATATGGTATGTTACCCCAGTTAATCCGGGAAGTAATTATCGAGCAAGCGATTGCCGATATCACCTGCAATCCCGAAGAAAGAAACGCCGCCTATTCCCGTTTCTATCAAAATAATCAAATTGCCAACGATGAACAAATGAAATCTTGGTTACGACAAAACGGGATGGATTCCGAACAACTAGAATATCTAATTCTTCGGGACATTAAACTGGAAAAATTTAAACAGGAGACTTGGGATAACAAAGTAGAATCCTACTTCTTGCAAGTCAAAAATCAATTGGATAAGGTGGTTTATTCCCTGATTCGGACAAAAAATATCGGCATTGCCCAAGAACTATTTTTCCGGATACAGGATCGAGAAAATAGCTTCGCTGAACTAGCCAAAAAATACTCCCAAGGAGCAGAAGCAGAAACCGGAGGACTAATCGGACCTGTGGAACTGAGCACTCCCCATCCCCAGATTGGGCAAATTCTCAAAGCAAGTAAACCGGGGCAACTGTGGCCACCGACGCAAGTGGGAGAATGGGTCGTAATTGTCCGGTTAGAAAAATACTTATCCTGTGAACTGGATCCTCCCACCCGTCAACGCTTACGGAATGATTTATTCCAACAATGGTTAATGACTCAAATGCAAACAGTGAAATTTATCTCCGAATCAACCCCAGTCAATAGCGAGCAGGTATCGATTATATAGCATCCCTTGCCAAGCTGGGTAAACCCAGTCTTTTCGCTTAATTATTTGCCAACTTAGTCAATTTTCGCCTAGCTAATGAGTTACACCACTTTAGATTTTACCGCCTTTCTGGAGACCGTACAGCCCTTTGATCGCCTGCCCGTCGAGGTTAGACGTTCCCTCGGCCAGAAATTACAACCCTTTCGCTATGAGATGGGCAATGCGATCCTCAAGTGCGACCGCTTACCCTCCCACCTCGTCCTTCTCTACGAGGGAGAGGCCAGACTTTTGGGTTACGATGCTAGGGTTGACAATCCGTTGCCGGTTACTTTGGCTAAATTGCAGCCGGGGGATTTATTCGGGTGGATCAGTCTCCTGCGCGGTAGCCCCTGTGAAACGGTGATCGCTTCTTCGGAAGTCACTATCTGTTTAACCTTAAAACAAGAGGATTTTTGGTCTTTAATCAATAATTACCCCGAATTTAAGGAACATTTCTTTAAAGAAACCTCGATCGCTGAAGTTTATGCTCTCCTAGGCTCCTATCTTAATCAACAGGCCTGGGGTGGGGGGGACCTGAAAGAAATTGCTCAGGCTCTTTTAAACAAAGCTTGTGTGTCCTACAACCAGATTAACGATGATTATCTCTGGTTAGTCAGCGAAAATACCGATAATTATCCTATCGGCACAGTTATCACCCAGAACAATCCGACTAACACCCGCTTATTAGGTCTTTCCTCCGATCAGTTAGATGAATTCTTGACAGTGGAAACCGAAGCGGCTGCGGAAACAGAAACGGACGATATCTGGGAAACCCAAGTCATTAAGGGAAATAAACCCACCCAGGTATTAGATATCCCCCAAGGAAGAATCAGCGACATCACCAGCGATATCGACCTTGAAAAAACTGTCCAGAAAAACCGCAAATCCTATCCTTTTTTCGGGGGAAAAACGGAACTAGAGGCGGTGAGTGCCTGTTTTCAGATGATCTGCAAATATTTTAATATCCCCTTTCGCAAGGACGTGATCCAACGCATCCTAAGGGATCAACTGCAAAGAACCGGCAGCCTTTCCCTGCCCCTGTGTGGGGCTGTGGCCGAGTTAGTGGGACTCCATAGCCAATTAGTACCCCTAAATGCTACTTCCTTGCCCAATATCAACCCTCCTGCCCTAATTCGCTGGCAAGACAGCATCGTTATCCTCTACGAAATTAATCAACGGGAAACCACGATCGCCGTTCCGGAACGGGGGATAATTAAACGCAAAACCAGCGAATTTCTGGAATCTTGGGACGAAAAAGGGGAAGTAATTCTGCTCAAACCCACCAAACACACCCAGCAACAGCGTTTTGGCCTATCATGGTTTTGGCCTTCTGTCAAGAAACATAAACGAGTCTTAATAGAAGTTTTTATCGCTTCTTTCTTCGTGCAGTT
>NZ_JASJFF010000493.1:0-10422 GCF_030065435.1 Microcystis sp. M53603_WE2 | reverse complement strand
TAGCCGGTGGTTTGGGGGTGGGTATCGGTTTCGGTTTGCAGGAGTTAACCAAAAATCTCACCAGTGGTTTAACTTTGTTGGTGGAACGCAAGTTAAAAGTGGGCGATTTTATCGAATTTGAGCAAACAAAGGGTTATATCCAGGAAATATCGATTCGTTCCACCACCATTCGCACTGTGGATGGTGCAGAGTTAATCGTTCCTAACACAATCTTAACTAGCAATCGCGTCCAGAATTGGCATTATCCCGACTCGCGCATTCGAGTCATTGTGCCAGTGGGAGTTGCCTACGGTACAGATCCTTTGATAGTGACGGAAATTCTGCTGCAATCAGCCTATATGTCGGTAGAAATTGCCTTTAATCCGCTTCCCAAGGTGATTTTTAACGGTTTTGGTGATAGTGCTTTAAATTTTGAGTTGTGGGTATGGGTGGAAAAAGTCGAACGGGCCGTTTTTATGAGAAGTTCCCTACACTTCATTATCGAGCATAATCTGCGTCATCGGGGCATAACGATTCCTTTTCCCCAGCGAGAGTTATGGTTGCATAATACCGACAGTTTTGAGGCAGTTAAGGAACAGGATCAGGAGATAGTTAAACCTTCAAAACCGCTATCGTTAAAAGAAATGTTATTGGAGGTGAGTTACTTTAAACATTTTAACGATCTGCAATTGCGTGTATTAATTGAAATGGGTTGTCGTAAACATCTCCAGGACGGGGATATTTTAATTAGACAGGGAGAAAGAACTAATTATTTCTGTATTGTTTTGCAGGGACAAATGGATGCTTTTTATGAAAACGATAAAATCAGTCGTAAAATTTTTACTTTTAATAAAGGTCAATATTTTGGGGAATTACCGTTAATATTAGAGGTTCCCTATCCCACCACTATGCAAGCAGTGGGGGAAACCTTGTTATTTTTGCTCGATCGTCAGGGGTTTCAGCATCTTATCACTACTTATCCGGCTCTAGCGGAGGAATTCACTCAGGCACTCACCCAACGTCAAGAGGAATTGCGCGAATGTCAGCAGAAATTGCGAGAAATGGGGCTTTTAGACTCGGAAGACCTGAAAAATCCCGTCTCTTGGCTGCGACAACGGTTAAAGAGCTTTTTTGCGACTTAAAAGGGAATGACAACAGATTTACAGCCTTTTTTCTCTAGCAGTTATCTTAATGATGAGGTACGAAGCTGAGAATAGGGAGTCGCTACCTGCGGACAACTGATCAGATATCCCTGTTGTTTTCAGGGATGAGAAGATGTGGACTTCCAAACCCCCTCATACTCCCAGTCAAACCAAAATTTAAGTTATACTTCATCTATTTTAGCTTTTAATAGCAGGCTAGGGAAAAATCCTAAAATCCGAAAGAATAACCGATTTTTAACTTTAATTGACTTTGATCATTGCCATTAGTGGCAATATATCCCTCGATACCCCAATCGATCACACCTTGGCGATTAATTTGCTGACCAATTCCCATACCAGTGCGAATTAAAACCCCACCATTACTATTATCGCTGGTAATTACGCCCAATTCTGCTAAAAAAGTGCGATCAAAACGTTTCGGATAACCAATTGGTCGCGAGTAACCGAGAATTGCTGCCGGTAAAAAAGATTGATCGCCGTCATCGGGGTCAGTGTTTATGTTTAAATCGAGATTAAGATGCACGCGATGGAATTGACCAACAGTTTTACTGGCAATTCCCCGCAGACGAAAATCTAATCCCCTAGCATTATTTCCCGTCGGTAATCCTAAATCGGTACGAATGGCAAAAGCGGGAACATTATCGTATTCACGATTGAAATTATAGAAAAAACCTACAGATAAATTTCCCACATCAAAATCCGTATCATCACTATTAACTCGACCTCCCACCTGCGGATCGATGCCGATAATAATATGACCATTGCGAATAATACCGTTGAGGTATTCAAGATCAAACTCACCCCCAAGATTACTATTTTCAGGAAAGACTAGACTTCCTCCAAATTCTATCGATTGTTCCCCAAAACCAAGACTTTCAGCATCATCAAAAGAAAGGGGACGACCGGAATCAAGATTGTTATGATCGTTGGCAAAAACTGGATTAGTAAAACTGGCAACTAAACCCACAGCAATTAATAAAAATCTTCTCATTTTTTCAGTTCCTCTTGATCATTGCTGTCGTCAGGTTTTTTCTCCGTATTAGGAGGGTTTTCTGGAGAGTAATTTTCGTGGTTATGGTGTTGGTGATCTCCTCCCTCATCTACTTGAGAATCATCAGGTTTTTTCTCAGAATTATCATGATTATCGTGATTATGACCTTCGTGAGAAATATCTGTTGGCATTAATCCCATACCCGGAATTCCTGACTCAAAACGATGATCATGTAGTCCTTCACCACCATAATTTTTTCCCGCTGCCATTCCTTGATGATTAGCAGCCATTACTAACCAAATAGCGCGGGTAATTTGTTCGTCTTTTTGTTGGGGAGTTAGCCAATCTGATGCCAGAATATCATTAACCATATCGTGCAACATATGGAGGTTATCGAAGGTGTTAGATATTGCGGGAAAACGTCGGGCAAACTTGGGACTAAGTTCGGCAAACATCGGCATAAAAGCTCGATCGGTGCGATACAATTCCTGACTATGGTATTGTTTTCCTACCTGTTTATAAGCTTGTTTTTGTTCTTCTAGCGTCTTCTCATAGAGCAAGTCATACATTGTTCCTTGTAACCAATGGTAGCCCCAAAATAAGCCATTAACTTTCGGATATTTCTGGCGAAAGGCTTTAGAATAAGGCTGGGAATCCAGATAACCCATATTCATGGGTAATCCCGTAATCGCATAGGGAACTTTTGTCAAGTAAAATTGATATAATTTTTCAATTTCCGCCTCTTTTTCCTTGTTGGTTAATTTGCTGCTGGCTAAAACATCAACGGTTTGAGCATGGAAAATATGCGCCCACTCGAAAACCTGTTCTAAAACACCGTATTTTCTGCCAAAAGTTGGGGAAATATTACCCTCATCGGGCATAAATTTAGGCGGATTTTTTAAAACCCAATTAATTTTTTGGTATGTCTTAGTTTCTAAATCTTTCGCTTTTCCTGTTACGATATCTTCGTAGGCAAAGGCATGACCAACAGCGATCGCATTCAAGTCTAAAGCTAAATCTCTGACATTATAAATGGCATTGTTATAAACCCCTCTTTGGGGATAAATATGATTACGTTGCTTGTTATACATCCAAGCTGGTATATTATCAGGAATTGCTTGTAAAGTCTGAGTTTGAGGTGAATCAAGATGTAAATGTTGAGCAATGACAGGAGTAGAAATCATTGCTACAGTTACCAATAAAATTAACTTTTTCATGATAGTTAAACCTTGAGATTAGGGCAAATAAATTGATCGTCTTTTACTGGTGTATCCGTCCATCCTTGCAGGGTTTCGGTTAATTGTTGACGCAATAAAAGCAATTGTTCCACTTGTTGATCGATCTCAGCAATATGTTTAATTAATTTTTCTTGAATATCTCCACAGGGTAACTCACCATGGTCATGAATTACTAAACATTCGCGGATCTCTTGCAGACTTAAACCCAAAGATTGCAATCTCTTGACAAATAGCAAGCGATGGACAGTATCGGGAGTAAATAGGCGAAATTGTCCCTCTGTCCTCTCAGGGGACTGAATTAGTCCTAATTCCTCGTAATAACGAATCGTTTTAATTGAAACACCACTTTCTAGGGAAAGTTGACCGATTTTGAGCATTATTTTTGCTCCTTAATCCTATCGTTACCCTATTATAAAATCTCCCCCTGACTGGAGAATCAAGGGGGGGGAAAGAAATATTTTTTTAACTGACTTTACACTCAACTCCAAAACCGACCAAGAGAACTTTTTCCAAGGGTTCCCCCTCCTTGGGACGTTGATAGTTAATAATTTTGCGAATTCGCAGGTCTGGATTGATTAAAGTAATTGAATCCACGGAAACACTGCGAGTATAATTGGTGGTCATTAATAACTCTCTGGTAGTGGAATCAAAGCGAAAAGCGGAGATAATTGGTCTTGCTTCTTCGTAGGCGCGATCACGAAGATAATCCCCTTCTAAATAACCGTTATTTTCTGCTTTAACCACAAATAAAAGATTAAGATTTTGTCGCACTTCTTCCCCTTTTTCCGAGATGGTATAGAAACCTAAATTAAACCCGGGGATACTTTCTAAATCCGCAATATCAGGATAGTTATTATCTGTCAGAACTTTCTGTTTAATCTCCCTAGTCAGGGGTTGAATGAGGAATTCAGTACGGGAACGTTCCACTTCTTGATCGGCTAGATAATGATAGGTTCTTTCCGTTTGCCAACTACCGACACAATAGGCAAAAAATTGCTGAAAAACTTCGGTATTCATAGACTTCATTCTCCTCTTGTCAGTATTTTAATTTTGAGTTATTTTATCAGTAACTTGTTCCCGATTTTCAAAACCATAACAATCTCGAACCAGATAAAGTGGTCGGCCCTTTACTTCCTCATAAACCCTGCCAATATATTCGCCAATAATACCAAGAGTCAGTAATTGAATTCCTCCTAAAAATAAGATAGCAACCATCAGAGAAGCGTACCCGGGTACATCGATTCCTAAAATGATAGTCCTAAGAATTAAAAAACTAGCATAAACAAGACTAACAAGTGCAATGATAAATCCTACATAGGTCCAGACTTTCAGAGGTAAAAAACTAAAAGAGGTAATACCATCGATGGCAAAATTCCATAATTTCCAGTAATTCCATTTAGTTTGTCCTTGATACCGGGGTTCTCGATCGAATAAAATTGATGTCTGTTTATATCCCACCCAAGCAAATATTCCTTTCATAAATCTTTGACGTTCGGGCATCTTTTTAATTGATTCTACCACTCGGCGATCAATCAAGCGAAAATCTCCCGTATTAGGGGGAATAGGAACCCGACTTAATTTATTAATGACTTGATAGAAACCTTCTGCGGTGAAACGTTTCAACCAACTTTCGCCAATTCTAACCCGACGGGACGCATAAACCACATCATAACCCTGCTGCCATTTTTCGATCATTTCGGCAATTAATTCGGGGGGATCTTGTAAATCAGCATCAATAGGAATGACTGCCATTCCTTGACTGTAATCAATTCCTGCTGACATGGCAATATCTTTACCAAAATTCCGGGATAAATTAACCACTTTAATTTGTGGGTAACGTTGATGATATTCCAGGAGATTTTTGAGAGTATTGTCACGACTACCATCATTGACGCAAACGATCTCATAACTGGTATTTAGTGCCTCTAAAACCGCTAAAAGTCGCCTAAAGAGAGCATCGATGTTTTCTTCTTCGTTATAAAGAGGAACAACAACAGATATTTTCACGGGTATTTGATTTGATAGCATATTAATTTACAAAAAAATTAGAGAAATTTTCTAACAAATGTCAGCAATCAAAACTTGTTCGTACTTAGCTGCCGCTTGCTGCCAAGTATAATTATCTTCGATTAATTTGCGAGCATTTCTAGATAATTTTTCTCGCAACTCTGCCGATTCAAAAAGACTACTAACCGCCGTACAATATTCCTCAATACTATTAGCCCTTAAGGCTGCTAAAGGAACATTATTTCCTTCAACTGTTAATCCTTCTAAACCTCGATCGCTGGCTACCACTGGCACCCCCGCAGCCATAGATTCTAGGGTTTTAAACTTCATTCCAAAACCTGTTCTTAGGGGAATAACTGCCACAGTTGCCTGATGAAGATAGGTAGTCATTGATGGTACTCGTCCCGTCACAATTACTCCTTTTAACTTAGTTAATTCTTGCACTTCTAGGGATGGATTAGCACCGACTAGAGTTAAAGTAGTCTCGGGATAAGTAATTTGAATACGAGGTAAAATTTCCCTAGCTAAAAAACAGGCCGCATCGATATTAACCCAATAATCTAACCCACCGATAAAAACTAAATTATGTCCAGCAGGCTCCTCGGGACGATAGGGAAATAAATCTAAATCGACTGCATTAGGAATTAAATAAATCTCTCCATTGGGGGCAAATTCTTCCATTTGTTTTTGATCATCATCGGTAGTGACGACAATTTTTGAGAATTTCTGCACAGTTTTTTGTTCGTAGCGACCCATGAGAGGAAGGTAGAGACGATCCCGTAATTCTTGACTAGAAACCCCAATTTCTAATTGACTTTTGCAGGTTTGATAGAGGGAACTATGCACATCAATTACTGTCCTAATTTGCTGTTGCCATTGGGGACGAATATAAATTTCATTAACACTATGTTCACTGGTAATTACTGAGAATTTTTGACTATTAACTGCCCTATCTATCCAGTTCTGCATCTCTTGAGAATAGCCAAAAAGTACATTGGGAGGGGTTCCCGTTTGCAGGAATTGAGCTAATCTTTGCAGTTTAGCAATTATTCCAGTTTTGGCATCTCGAGGACGGGGAAAAACTACCAATTCACTAACAAAGTTACCTAACTTTTCTACCTCCTCATCGCTGACATCAGCAGTACGCTGAACGATGAGAGTAATATCATGATTTTTGCTGAGATACTTGAGTAAATTAAAAGTTCTGCCCTGAGTTCCCCCTCTGGTTGGTGGATAGGGGAAGGCGGAACTAATCATTAAGATATTCATAGCTATTCCTCTAAACGATTTTCTACCATCATGCGGACAATATCGGTCATTTTGTATCGTGCTTGCCAACCTAATTTTTCCTTAGCTTTGTTGGGATTGCCGCGACTAATGGCTAAATCTGTTGGTCTTAATAAACTTCGATCGGAAATTACATGATCTTGCCAATTTAAGCCCACAGTAGCAAAAGCTGTGGCGACAAAATCCTCCAGTTTTGAACTTTCTCCCGTGGCAATGACGTAATCATCGGGTTGCTCCTGTTGCAGCATTAAATACATCGCTTCAACGTACTCCGGCGCCCAACCCCAATCCCTTTGAATATCCATATTTCCTAGGTGCAAAGTTTCAGGACTTCCCTGGGTAATTCTAGCCACGGCAGCGATAATTTTTTGGGTAACAAAGCGCTCGGGACGCAGGGGAGATTCATGATTGAAAAGTATGCCTGAACAGGCAAAAATTCCGTAGGCTTCTCGATAATTAGCCACTTCCCAAAAAGCCGCCGATTTGGCCACAGCGTAGGGACTGCGAGGACGAAAAGGGGTATTTTCGTCGGCAGAATTATCGCCGATATCCCCGAAACATTCACTCGATCCTGCATTATATAATTTAATTTTTGCTCCGGTAAATCGAATTGCTTCTAAGAGATTTAAGGTTCCCGTGGCAATACTTTCTAAGGTTTCCACCGGCTGCTCGAAGGATAAACCCACAGAACTTTGTCCAGCCAAATTATAGACCTCATCGGGCTGAATTTTAATTAAGACTTGTAGGACACTGCGAAAGTCGTTCAGTGCCATCGATTCTAGTTTTACCTGTTCCTTGATTCCCAAACGTTTCAGGTTACTAAAAGAGGACATTTGGGCATCCCGGGAGGTGCCACAAACTGTATAGCCAGCTTTTAACAGTAATTCGGCTAGGTAGGCTCCATCCTGGCCCGATATACCACAAATTAACGCTTTTTTACCCATTTATTTACAATAATTTACTTTTGAGGGGTTAACATCGCCTTGGCGGCCTCGCTTAAATAACCGATTTGTCCGTAGGCATAGAGAAGATTCTCAAACCTTTTAGCGGGATCATTGATAAATTTGACAGATTTAACCAATCCTCTCACCAAACGCTCACCTCCTCGCCTAAATTGAGCCAATCCCGTTCTTCCTGCCACTTCTTCCCGGTAGTGTTCGCTGATGCCTTGCCACCAACTACGACGCATAAACCATTGACGATTGATTCTTTCCGGGGCAACATTGTGTTCCACCAATGCTGCGGGAAAATAGCCTACTTGCCATCCCTGGGCGAGTGCTAGTTCTGTAGTGTATAATTCCTCGTTAGAAAGAAGTTTTTTACCAATTCTTCCCAAATTAGGGTCAAAACCGCCAATCTTCTCCCAGAAATCTCGCCGGATTGAGTAATTAACCCCTCGCGGAGTTAAATCCGCTTGGCTGATGTATACCACATTGTCGCCCAAATCGAAAGCCCCTAAACCCGCTGCTAACTCATCGGATAACCAATTGGGTTGACTGTAGCCTTGCGGCCAAATTAAGGTGACTTTTCCCCCCGCTACTGCCAGTTTGTCGTTATTTTCGTAGGCATTTAACAGAATTTGCAACCATTGAGGACTAGCGATCGCATCGTCATCCAAATAGGCTAAAATCGGCGCTCTAGTTTCCTTCGCCCCGCGATTTCTGGCGGTAGATAGCCCTAAAATAGGTTCGTAAACGTATTTTAGCCGCCCATCTCCCAGACGCGACTGGGCCACTTGACGGGTTTTATCGGTAGATGCGTTATCAACCACTAAAATCTCACAATCTGGGCAGGTTTGCCCTAAAAGACTATCGATCGCTCCTTCTAGGTAGTGATCGCGGTTGTGGGTACAGATAATCCCTGCTATTTTAGGAGCCATGGCTATCAAGGTTACTCATTCAATACCCTAAAACTTAACATTCCTTTGCAAAAATGTAAAAATACTTTTTTAACCTGGAGACAGGAGACAGGAGACTCCGAGACTCCGAGATTGCTTTTTACTTATAGCGTTTCTCGTAAAGATGAAGTATAACCTAATTTGGTATTGACGACCGACTCCCCAAAAGGAAAACTTCCTATCTCACCATGAAGATAACTGCTATAACACTCTCCACTCGACCAATCTAAAACCTAATTTGTTAAGCTAAAAGCTTTGATGTACTTAGTTTATAACCTTCTTTTTAGGTAGGAGAATTGCCAGATACTGTCTTGTGCCTTTTGCCTGTTGCCTCTTGCCTTCAGAAGCTGATTACTGATTACTGATTACTGATTACTGAAAATATTATGCCGAAAGTAACTGTTTGTATTCCCACCTATAACCGCGCCGATTATCTCAGCTATTCGATTAATAGTGTCTTGCGGCAGACTTATGAAGATTTTGAGTTAATTGTTTGTGATGATGGTTCTTCTGATCATACCCCAGAAGTGGTGGCAGCATTTCAGGATTCGAGAATAATTTATCTGCGTCATCCCCAAAATCTTGGTAGAAGTTTAAATATGCGATCGGGTTTTACGGCTGCTCGGGGAGAATATTTTATTAAATTCGATGATGACGATGGACTAACTCCTGAATTTTTAGCGAAAACTGTCCCTATTTTAGATCAAGAAAAAAACGTTGATTTTGTCTGTACAGATCACTGGATTATTGATAGATTTGGACAAAGAGTTGCATCAGCAACAAAAAAAAATTCAGCGAAATGGGGCAAAGATAGATTACAACAAGGGATTATTCCTGATTTAGAAAGACAAACTTTTTCCTGTAAAAGTTTACAGGTGGGTTCGACTCTTTTTCGTTATCAATCTTTAGCCGATGTGGATTATATGCGCCCTCAGGCGGATGGTTGTGAAGATTTTGATTTATTAGTGCGTTTAGCTTTAGCGGGAAAACAAGCTTATTTTCTGCCAGAATTATTAATGGAATATCGTTTCCATGGGGGGCAAACTAGCTTAAAACAAGCGGTTCACTTTTTGCAAGCAAACTTGTTTTGTACAGAAGGTTATCACTTTAATGATGTAAAATTAGAAGAAGAAAGAGTGAAAAGGACGGCTTTTTTACAGGAATGTTTGGGGATAAAATTAATTGAAAAGGGAGAAACCGAAGCCGGGCGAGTTTTAATAGAAAAAGCCTCGAAATTGTCAGGAAAATCCCGACGGGCCAGACTGGGTTTACTGCTTTCCTATTTACCTCTAAACTTGAGACAATTGGCTTTTCAAGGTTTCCGTCAACTACGTCCCAAAGATTACGCCGAACAGGTGAGAGCCGTGTAAACGATAACTTATAAGTAGGTAGGTGTTAAAAATTGTCAGACACCCCCCTTATCAAGGGGGGATTAAGGGGGTATCGAAGGCAAAATCTATCTTCTATTTAATTAGAACCACTTACTTAGCAGTTATCTTAATGGTGACAAGATAGGAAGTTTTCCTTTTGGGGAGTGGGTCGTCGATACCAAATTAGGTTACACTTCATCTTTGTGGGAAAAGCCGCCAGTTTTTTAATTTAACTATCTATGGATACTATTCACGTTACAGGAATTCGGGCCTACGGTTACACAGGATATCTGGCCGAAGAACAGGTTTTAGGTCAATGGTTTGAGGTGGATTTATCCCTAGAAGTTGATATCAGCATTGCTGGCAAAAGTGAAGCGATTGAAGATACTCTAGATTATCTACAGGCGATCAAAATTGTCAAACACCAGATTGAAACCGGCAAATTTGCCCTAGTGGAAAAATTGGCCACGGTTATCGCTGAGGATATCGT
>NZ_JASJFF010000853.1:0-2177 GCF_030065435.1 Microcystis sp. M53603_WE2 | reverse complement strand
GGATAAGGGTTGGAGTGCTTACTGCAAAAATTGTTAAGAAAGATCCCTATAAGGGATAGCTTATCAAGGGGGGCAGGGGGGATCGAACCCAAAATCTATCTTCAATTTAATTATAGCGTTTCCCAATCTCATGAGGTACACCAAAATCTTAACTCCTGACTCCTGACTCCTCAAAACCTAAGACTCTGTACCTCACAACTATGGGAATTGCTATATAACCAACAAGCTTAATTCTCTGATTGCTTAGAAACTAGACAGTTGTTCGGCAATAATAGATACTAACTTATCCACTGCTCCTGCTTGCCCACGCACTGCCCGCAATTTTTGCCGGATAGCCTCTAATTGTTCGGGATTTTCTAACCAAGATATAGCCATATTTGCCACTTCTTCTGGTTGTAATTCCCCCAATAATTCCGGAACAATTTCGGCACCGGCCCAAATATTTGGCCAGGCATATAAACGTTTTTTTCGCAACATATAGAGATTAATTATCTTAGCAAATAAAGAACCCACCCCCGGCAGTTGGGCTAATAAACCGGGTAAACCGTCCCAAGTTCTCATCGCGTCTAGTTGCTGAGTCGGTAGTAAAATAATCATCGGGATTGCCAGCGCCCCTAATTCGGCAGTATTAGCTCCCACCGTCGTTAAAGCTAAATGACAGCGAGAAAGCTGGTTATGGGCGGGAAAATCGGTAATTAAGTCAACTTTTAAACCTTTGGCTGTTTCTAGATAGGGTTTTTCTCCGTTTTTTAATTGGGCAGCACTCCAACCGGTTTTAGTGATCATCGGATTATAGCTAGGATCGGCAAATTTCGCCAAATAAGCTAAATTTAGGGTAGGAGCGACGGGAATCAAGAATTTAGTCTGGGGAGCCTGCGCGTGTATCTTTTCAGCAATGGCTAGGGTTAGGGGTACACCCTGGGCTAATTTCGAGGGTTTGGAACCCGGGAGGAGTGCAATTAAGGTAGTGTCATCGGGGGTGATAGCAGTGGGCAAATCCACCATTAAATCGCCGATAACGGTAAATTTAGATTGATATTGTTCAGGAATATTTTTTAATACACTTGTATTCATCACGGCAAAGCGATCGATACCCCGATACCAACGCGCTTCCCATTCCGCATAGATAACGGTGCGATAACCCAAACGTTTACCGATGGTGAGGGCAAAAAATTGATCGCCCCCTAAAAATAAAACGATGCCCTTGGGGTGCCAATCCCAATTATCGGCGGTTTTTCCCCAGAAAAGAAAATTAAAGAAGTTTTCTGGCGACTGGACTCGATCGACCTCTGGATATTTCCTAACTACTTCCGTTTCCGCCCCCATAGAATGAGTACAAGGGGAAAGAATCACCGAAATCCGCAACAGCGATCGATCTTCTGTTAAGTTTTGTCGCAATCTCTTGACAACTGGACGCACCCATGTAGATATTTCTCCAGGGCCATTGGAGAGAATGAGAAGATCAACAGGAGAATCAAACATGATAAGTAGCTGGTTATAATTAAATTAAAAATGGATTTTAGGTTCGATCCCCCCTGCCCCCCCTATCCATTAGTCACATCTTTCTTAACATAAAATTTGACAAAAAGAGAAAAGTCTGCAAGATGGCTCAAGGGGGTTCTATGGGGGGACTAATTTGATGAGATAGTTTCCAAGTCTCGCTGATATCATGTAACCTTCGCAGTCCCAACCAAATAGTTTTAACACCAGGTTCACCGTCGCCTTTTCTACCTAAAAACCCCCCAAGAGAAGCAATCATTCTGACCGCTTCTGGCCAAGGAGGGCGGCTTTTCAGGTGGCGGACCCTTTTTATGAATAGTGGCACACAAAGATTGCCATTCATGTTCTTCCAAAAAACTTTCACAACTCTCCTCTCCGTGTAAGCGTGCTTGATAAGTTAACCAGAGTAATCTCCAAGCTAAAATTGAATAGGTAGCTAAGGCCATCTCAATTCTCCGACCCGTTTCTAATTGCCGTTTTTCTAATCCACAACCACTTTTTAAAACAAAATGATAGCGTTCTATCAACCAGCGATAACTGTACCAGCGCACACAGGTTATCGCCGATTCAAAGCTACTAATGTCTAGGCTAGTTAAGAGGAGCCAACTGATAGGATTAACCCCGGTATGAGGATTTTCTTCTTCAGCTAAAATTACCTGTAATTTGACAGATTGACT
>NZ_JASJFF010000739.1:0-6001 GCF_030065435.1 Microcystis sp. M53603_WE2 | reverse complement strand
TTCAGATAAGGCAGTATTTTGAAGGACAAACATTACCTGAAATAGAGGAGTATGACTAAGATTTCTCTCTGTTTGTAAGGCTTCTACTAACATTTCAAAGGGTAAATCTTGATGAGCATAAGCACCTAAAGACATTTCTCTCACTCTCATCAATAATTCCTGAAAACTGGGATTTTCTGAACAGTCAGTCCGCATTACTAAGGTGTTCACAAAAAAGCCTATTAAACTCTCTATTTCACGACGGTTACGGTTAGCTATAGGTGTGCCTATTAAGATGTCTGATTGTCCTGTATAACGATAAAGTAATATTCCATAGGCTGCTAACAATGTCATAAACATTGTTACCCCTTGTTGCTGACTTAATTCTGTTAGCTTTTGGGTGAGTTCAAGGGATAGTTGGAACTCTTGATGTGCCCCAGTAAATGTTTGGACTGCTGGACGAGGTTTATCTGTTGGTAGTGGTAAGAAAGTTGGTGCGTCTGCTAGTTGTTTTTTCCAATAATTTAATTGGTTTTCTAGGACTTCTCCCTGCAACCATTGTCTTTGCCAAATTGCAAAATCAGCGTACTGAATTGGTAGGGGTTTTAAGGGTGAAGGTTGACCTTGATTAACAGCATTATATAACGCTGTTAATTCTTCAATCAATACACCCATTGACCAACCATCACTAATAACATGGTGCAGACATAATAATAACCAATATTCGTTATTATTCAGCAGGATTAAGGTGGCTCTTACTAATGCTTCTTTACCTAAATCAAAGGTTTTAAATGCTTGTTCTTTGACTAATTTTTTGGCAGCAATTTCTTGTTCTTTTGGGGATAAATGCTGCAAGTCAATTACTGATACAGCCCAATTTGTTACTGTTTGAATAACTTGATTTGGTTGTCCATTAACGGTAATAAAGTTGGTTCTTAATGCTTCGTGACGTTGAATAATTTCCTCTAAACTTTGTGTTAAAGCAGATTGATTAAGATGACCTTGCAAACGTAAAGCTACAGGAATATTATAGAAAGCACTATTAGGTTCTAATTGGTCTAAAAACCAGAGACGAGTTTGAGCGTAAGACAACAATAATTCAGATTGTTCACCCCTTGGTAATATGGGGGGTGCGGATAGGGTTAAATCCTGTTGCTGTAATTGTTGAATTTGTTGGGATAATTCTTCAATTGTTGGTGCTGTAAATAGACTCCTTAAGGGAATTTCTATTGAGAAATTAGTGCGAATGCGGGAAATGAGTTGAGTAGCTAATAATGAGTGTCCTCCTAGTTCAAAGAAGTTATGATTAATGCTTACTTGTTTGACTTTTAAAACTTCAGACCAAATTGTTACCAGTATTTCTTCAATTGGGTTACGCGGCGCAATATACTGCTCTTGGCTTTGGAATTCGGGAGCCGGTAAAGCACGGTAATCAGTCTTACCATTAGGTGTTAAGGGTAGGGATTCCAAAATGACAAAGGCACTAGGAATCATATACTCTGGTAACTTGGCTTTCAGGAATTGCCGCAGTTCAGTAACATTAAGTGAATTTTGCTCTTTTGGAGTGGAAATAATCTCTATTTTGGGAATAATATAGGCGACTAAACGTTTCTGATTTGTCTCATCTTCCCGGGCAATCACAACAGCCGTTTTGACCGCAGTGTGCTGACTAAGAACGGTTTCAATTTCCCCCAATTCAATGCGGAAGCCGCGAATTTTAACCTGGTTATCAATGCGTCCTAAGTATTCGATATTACCATCTGATAGATAACGAGCTAAATCTCCTGTTTTATAGAGGGGTGAATTCGGTAAAAAAGGATTGCTCAAAAACCGTTCAGCCGTCAAGTCAGGTTGCTGGAAATAGCCTCTAGCCACACCATCCCCACCAATATAAAGTTCTCCCGGCACACCAATTGGCACAGGTTGCAAGGATGAGTCTAGGATATAAACTTGGGTGTTAGCAATAGGACGACCAATAGGTTCGGGGGTATCTAGTCGGGGGTTAGGACGATCTCGTTTAACTTCATAAGTGGTTGACCAAACGGTTGTTTCAGTCGGTCCATATATATTCCAAAGAGAACCCACTTTTGCCAACAAACTATCCGCCAATTCTCGTGGCAATGCTTCTCCGCCACAAATCGCCTTTAATTTAGGGTTCCCCTGCCAATCTGGGCTTAATAGAATACGCCAAGTTGCTGGTGTGGCCTGCATCACTGTGGCTTGATGAGTCGCAATTAGTTCGGCTAATCCTAAACCATCTGAGGCAATCTGAGAACTAGCTAAAATCAGCTTTGCCCCCACCACTAAAGGAAGATAGATTTCCAAAGTATGAATATCAAAACTAATCGTAGTAACCGCAACTAAGCAATCTTGAGCGGTTAATCCTGGTTCTGATTTCATGGAATGGATAAAATTCACCAGGGATTGATGGCAAATTTGTACCCCTTTAGGTTTACCAGTTGAACCAGAGGTAAAGATGACATAACACAAATGCTCCGCACCAACCTGACTTTTTGGATTGTTCTGATTTTCTTGAGCAATATCTGACTTATCAGTGTCTAAACAAATAACTTGCGCTCGATGATTGGGGAAGGACTCTAAAATTTGACTAGAGGTAATCAAAAATTTGGCATCAGAATGAGACAAGATATATTCAATTCGCTCTTTAGGATACTCAGGATCAAGAGGTACATAAGCACCACCCGCTTTTAATATCCCCAATAATCCGACCATCATCTCTAAGGAACGCTCAAGGGAAATACCGACTAAAGTATCAGCTTTTACGCCTAATTTCCGCAAATAATGGGCTAACTGATTAGCTCGACAATTTAACTCATTATAGGTTAATTGTTGACCTTCAAATACTACTGCAACAGCATTAGGAGTCCGTTCCACCTGTTCCTCAAACAATTGATGAATACACTTATCTAATGGATAGTCAGCCTGAGTATTATTCCAGTCAAAAAGTAACTGCCGCTGCTCAACTTCTGTGAGCATTGATAATTGGAAAATGGGCTGCTGTGGATTAAGCACAATGGAGTTGAGCAATCTGACAAAATGCTTGGCCATACGCTCAATAGTAACAGCTTCAAATAAATCAGTATTGTATTGCCAACACGGCTCAATCTCCCCTTTCGCTTCCCTTACCATTAAACTCAAATCCAAGTGTCCGCCTCTTTGTCCTAACAAATATGGCTCCATTGGTAACACTGATTTTTGCAGATGCAAGGAATTATTTTTAGCCTCACACCAAGTTTGTGCTTGCCAAGCAAAACTGACTTGACATAAAGGCGAACGGCTAGTATCTCTTTGTGGCTGGAGTTTATCTGCTAACCAAGAAAATGGGTAATCTTGATGCTTTTGGGCTTGTCTAACTATTTTGCCAACTTGAGCCAGAAGTTCTGTAAATGTGGCATTCTCCTGAACAGAAACTCTTAAAACGGTCAGGTTGGAAAAGTAGCCAACAATCTCTTTAAATTCTTTAGCCGTCCGACCTCTCATCGGACTACCTATAAGAATATCTGTTTGATTAGTGTAGCGGTAAAGTTGGACGTAAAATGCTGTGAGCAGAATCTGATAAAGACTGGTGTTCGATGCTGAAGCTAGATACCTGAGTTTTTCAGTTAACTGTTCATCTAGCTTGGCAATGTATGAGGCTCCTTGATAGGTCTTTACTGGGGGGCGGGGTTTGTCGGGAAGCAGATGCAAAATTGGCAATTCGCCAGCTAATTGTTGTTGCCAATATTGCCACAGTTTTTCTCCCCTAGTACCCGATAGCATTGCTGCTTGCCATTGGAGAAAATTTGCATAGGTTTTATTTTCATTTAAAGAATCTGGGGCTGCTTCTGTCTGCTGTTGACTAACTTGCTCCACTTCCCCGGGATATAAAGCTTGAAATTCACTCAGCAGTAAATCATAAGACCACATATCGCCAGCAATGTGGTGCATTGTCAGTAAGAGAATGTGTTCTGCTGCTGAACGAGTAAATAAATTCACCCGCAAAACTGAATCTTTTTCTAAGTTAAAAGGGCGGTCAGCAATAGCATAGATTTTTTCTACTAATTGGTCTTCGCTCCAGTCGCTGGCATCTATTACCTCAACCTTAAAATTCTCTTGCTGGTTAACCTGCTGTACCGGTTTGCCTTCATAACTGGTATAGGTGGTTCTCAGAATTGGGTGCTTTTCAATAATTTTTTGCCAGACACGATTGACAACAGCAATGTTTAAATAAGCATGAATTTTTGCAGTAATAAATATATTATAAGCAACGCTCTCCGGAGCAATTTGGCAGATTAACCACATTGCTTCTTGTCCCGGTGAAAGTGGGTAAATTGTTTTCATATTTCTACTCATGACTCTCCCGCATTTGTGATGATAAAAAAAGGTTATCTAGGGGAAGGCGTATGCTTTATGCCCCTACAGAAACCGAATTTGCCCCCCACTGTAGGGGCGCAAGGAAGCCGAGGACAAAATGTAACATATATCGAACATTTTTCACCATGATGTCGCGAGGTCTGTTATCGCTTTGAGGGAACAGTAAACGGGGAAGAAAATCGGCGCACCTCATTACTTTGAACCCTGTATCCTGAAATCCTATCATAGAAAAGAAAATTTGTCATGGTCAACAAAATTCGGTAATATGTGGTAGTCTGAGAAGCGCTCACTAGCTTTAGCTATCAAAACAATGGTTACTTGTAGTAAGATAACGAGGGTTAAAAAAGCAGTAGCAGGGGGGCTGAGAAAGCGATCACTCTATGCTGACAGATAAAGCGACGGGAGTATGTTACCACAACTCAAGCACAATAACCTTAAAATTGTCGGGGAGCTTTATATTTTCGCCAATTGCCTTCTAATCCGCCAATCCAGCCAAAATCTAAAATCATTCCAGCAAAATGTCCACAACTCAAATATAAATGCTATATGTCCGCCAAAGTCCCTCAAGATCGATCGACGACTAATATTATCTCCGATGTCAGCAAATTTTGGCACAGTGTCAAGCTGATCGCTGCTCCCTATTGGTATCCTACTGAATCGGGGGGAAGGGCTTTTTCTGATGTGATGAAAGCTTGGGCAATGCTCATCCTACTAATCGGGGCAATCCTAGGAGTTGTGGGATTAAATGCCTTCAATAGCTTTGTTAGTAATTACTTAGTTGATGTCATTCTTGAAAAAAGTGATTTTGATAAATTTGTCAAAACTTTGGTAGTTTTTGCGGTTGGACTGCTCTTTGTCACCCTTTTAGTTGGCTTGCTTAAATTTCTCAGAAAAAGAATCGCCCTAGATTGGTATGCTTGGCTCAACGACTGGATTCTCAACAAATATTTGCATAATCGCGCCTATTACAGAATTAATTTTAAATCCGATATCGACAACCCAGATCAGCGTTTATCCCAGGAAATTGAGCCGATTACCAGTAAAGCTCTCTCCTTTTTTGCAGTTGCCCTAGAAAATGTCCTAGATATGATCACTTTTTTAGTGATTCTCTGGTCAATTTCTTCCTCTGTAGCCATTATCTTAGTCGTTTGGACAATTCTCGGTAACGTCATTGCTATCTATTTTAACCAAGCTTTAAATAAAATTACTCAAGAAGAATTAGAACTTAAGGCTAACTACAATTATGCTCTAACCCACATTCGTAATCATGCGGAGTCAATCGCTTTCTTTGAGGGAGAAAATCAGGAATTAAATATTATTCAGCGGCGATTTAATAAACTCTTAGACAGCGCTAAACGTAAAATTGATTGGGAGAGAGGCACAGAAATTTTTAGTCGGGGCTATCAGGCGGCAATTCAAGTATTTACTTTTGTCATTTTGGGTCCTTTGTATATCAATAGTGAGGGCATTAGTTTCGGACAGGTCGGGCAAGCCTGTTTAGCGGCTAATTTGTTTGCTACGGCGCTGGCGGAATTAATTAGTGAATTTGGCACTTCGGCACAATTTAGCAGTTATGTTGAACGTCTATCGCAATTTTCCCAAGCCTTAGAAGAAGTCATTAAACAACCGGAAAATTTAAGCACGATTA
>NZ_JASJFF010000558.1:0-2692 GCF_030065435.1 Microcystis sp. M53603_WE2 | reverse complement strand
GGCTTGATAATCTGGACTCATTTTTAAGGCATGATGTAACTCAGTCATTGTTAAAAATGGTTGATGTGAAAAGAAAACTTGACGGTTTAAATAAACAGCACAATTATACAGATTCTTCGATAAAAATCCTAATTTATCAATGACTGAATAATTTTTGTGATTAAATTTAATTAGATGTTTTTGAACTAATTTCATCATTCTCCTCAAGGCATTTAATTAAACATTCTGTCTTTCTATTTCGTCGTCTTAATGAGTATAATCGAGCGCAAAATGAGGTAATTATGCTCACGAAGTCTTGCATTAAATCGTCTTTTCTTTCTTCTGCTAGATTCACGACCTCTATATCTCTATTTGTTTGATTTAAAAGAACTTTCAGATAATTAAACCCTACTCTGCTTAAACGATCTTTATGTTCTACGACAATCAAATTATAATCAGTTTGTTCTAGAAGTTTTAATAATAGCTTTCGATGATCATTGACTCCACTTCCTACTTCTTTAACTACTCGAACAATTTGATAGCCTTTCGCAATACAATAAGCTTCCAATCTTTTTGCCTGAGTCTCTAAGTTAGATTGATTTTCTGAACTAGAAACTCGCGCATAAATAGCTACTTTATTTTCACCGCAAAAACGGTCATCTTCAAAAATAATAATTGTTCCTGTAGGAAGACGTTCTCCTTGTAACTGCCCTCGATTCCACATTCTCCAAGCAGTGTCATAACTGATACCTTTTTTCTTAGCATAATCTGATAGTTTTATATGAACTGCAATGTAAACTTGTACTAACCATATTAGCAGTTGTTTGCAGTTATTTGCATATATTTTTTATAAAACTTTACAATACTGCCCCAAATTAGTCTCGGAATTCTCAACTTAACGCCATGAATTTATCTAACCTGATCTTAGTCGCCCTCGGTGCGGGAATTGTTTTCGGTGCGCTGCTCAATGGTTTTTTTCCCGCGCTAATCCTACCTTTAGATGACTATATTCTCGCGCCGGTGGGACAGGTTTTTCTGCGCTTAATTCAATTTGTGGTGGTTCCGATCGTTTTTTCTTCTCTTATTTTAGGATTAACCCGGGTACAGAATGCGGCGCGGATCGGTAGATATTTACTCAGATTGATGACTGGCTATCTGCTAACCAGTACACTTGCTCTGTTAATCGGCATGGCGACGGCGTTGTTATTAAAACCGGGGATAGGTTTAGAGGGATTTGCCACTAATGCCGCCATGACCACCAATACACCAGTATCCTTGAGAGATTGGCTGATCAGCTTGATTCCGGTTAATCCCCTAGAAGCTCTTACCGGGGGCAATCTTTTACAGGTAATCGTGACGGGAGTTTTATTTAGTATCGGCATCGGACTGGCCAAAGAGGGGGCAAAACCTTTTATTCTGTTGATAGACAGTCTTTATCTAATCAGCGAGAGAATCCTATCGGTGATTCTTTATCTAGCACCTGTGGGGGTATTTGCCCTGATTGCTTCGGTTATCGCCACCCAGGGATTAGAATTAGTGGCGAGACTTTTTTTCTATGTTTTTGGTCTGTTTTTGGCCAGTGCCTTGATGATTGGGGTGTATGTTTTGCTCCTTTTTGCCCTCAAAGGAGAACCTCGACGCTTTTTTAGCTCTTTATCGGAATCTTTATCCTTATCTTTCGGTACTGCTAGTTCTAACGCTGCTTTACCCGTGGTTTTGCGGGAAATTCAAGAATACGGTTTACCCGAAGATATCGCCAGTTTCGCTATTCCCTTGGGAACGGTACTAAAACGCGATGGTTCGGCAATTTTACAGGGATTTAATGCTCTTTTTATCGCTCAGGTTTACGGAGTTCCTTTAAGTCCCTCTTTGTTATTAGCGATCGCATTGAGTGGTTTATTGGTTTCTTTTAGTACCCCGGGGGTCCCCGGCAGCGCATTAATTACCATGACTACCGTATTATCAGCAGCGGGTTTACCATTAGAGGGAGTGGCTTTAGTAGCGGGGGTCGATCGCTTGACCGATGGCTTTAAAACCGTATTAAATGTGATCGGTAATACAGTTAATGCCATCCTGCTCAATTACTGGGAATTAGGAGAAAAGGAAAAATCCCTAGAATCAAAAAACTAGCCTCACCGGTTCTTCGGTTTTTGTTATGCAATGGAGGGGGGTTATAAGGGATGAAACCCTTATATATAAAGACATTGCTTCGATTTTTGCCAATTGTTTTCGATCTAGAACGAGCTAATCAATTAAGTCTCTTGCCAGATAAGGATTTAGTCGATTTATGCCACCCGATCAAACCATACCAAGTAACGAAGAACCCAATTTGATAACGCACTCGATAATCACTGATACGGAGACGGTGTTCCTGTTCAGAATTTTTTAATTTAACAATGCCAGAAGGACAGGGTTCTATTTCCAAACCCTTAATTTTTTCAAGAATACGACCTTTCATAGCATTAGGTAAGTTATCAATCTGTTTTTGTACAGATTTAGAGATTTTAATACTATAATCCATTGTGATTTAATCCTTGCTCAAGTATTGTTCAAGGGTCACATAGTCGCCTGATTGATAAGCTTTTACGCATTTAAGTTACATTGACAGCATTACCCTTATTTTTAAGTTTTCTACTCCATTTAATAATCAATCCCCCTTCATTTAAAAGCTGATTGACTACTTTTTCCAGTTCTTCTTTATTTTCAAATTCTC
>NZ_JASJFF010001029.1:0-3567 GCF_030065435.1 Microcystis sp. M53603_WE2 | reverse complement strand
GCTCCAGCTACATCAAATGTTCCAAAAAAATATAGAAGAGTTAATGCAAATTAGCCGCTATCGGTTGAAGGATTACATCAAAGGACAAAGAGCGATATCGCTTGCCCTATCTACCTTCTAGCTCGCTTGTCCCCCTCTCAGCTATTTGAGTGAAGCAGGAATTATTTGTTAGGGAAACTTCGCCTGTCAATCGATCACAATCAAAAGCCCCTAATACGGCTGCAAGATCGATAAAAGGGCTTTTAACCGCAGGAACCCCTAGTTTCCTCCAAAACTTGTGATAGGGAACAAAAAAATTAGCTAGATACAATAACCCAAAATATCCTAAGAGTGCAGCAACTACCAAAAATCTGCCATCAATTTTTGATTGCTTTTTGAGCATTTTCCTAATCTGGATATGTATTGAATTTACTATGTCCACTTAGTGCCTCCTGCTATTAAAGGATTGATTATCTGTCAATGACTTGAGTTCGGTATAGGACGCTCATTGCGCCGCTAAATGAAAGACTACATCCGGTCGCCATGAAGCGATTAAACGAGCCACTAACTCAGCCGCTCGAATATCTCCTATATGCTGACTCAGGTTTTGAGCTAAGTCTAATTGCTCAAATAAGGCGGGGGTGGTATTGGGAGCTAAACTGAGGCCTTTTACCGCTGCCCCCAAATGGAGTAACCAAAAAGCCAGCCAAGACCCCTTAAAGCCAGTATGACCCGTGATAAAGACCTTTTTGCCCGACCAAAATGCTTCCTTTACCATATTTTCCATCTAGCTTGTCCAGTGTCATAAAGGTGATTGAGCATTTCCATTTCTCGGTAAGTATCCATACACTGCCAAAACCCTTCATGCTTATAGACGGCGAGTTCTCCCAAAGCAGCCAGGGTTCTTAGGGGCTGTGCTTCAAAAGTCGTCGCATCTCCCTCAATTAAATCCAAAACCTTGCGATTTAAGACAAAATAGCCCCCATTAATCCATCCTTCAGATGTTTGGGGCTTTTCTTGGAACTGACTGACTAGATTATCTTCAATCACTAACTCGCCAAAGCGAGAAGGAGGACGAACCGCCGTCAAGGTGGCTAATTTACCATGAGAGTAATGGAAATCCAACAGATCCGCAATATTCACATCACAAACCCCATCCCCATAGGTGGCTAAAAAGATATCACTTCCAGTTTGATCTATATAAGAGGTGAGACGTTTAAGACGGCCTCCGGTCATGGTTTCCTGTCCCGTATCAACTAACCAAATACGCCAGTCTTCTTCATCATGTCCACTATCGAGTTTGGTCACTTTTTTATTGCCTAACTCTAAGAGGACATCACTTTGATTCCAATCATAGCTAAAGAAATAGTCCCGGATTATTTCCCCTTTATACCCTAGACAGAGCATAAAGTCAGTTAAGCCATAGTGGGCATAAGTTTTCATGATATGCCAAATAATTGGCCGATTTCCGACAGCAATCATCGGTTTAGGTCGAAATTCGGTTTCTTCCCGCAGTCGGGTTCCTTTGCCACCACACAAGATAGCCACGGGAATGTTAGACTTATAGTCCTTAACTGTTAAACTGACCGATTGTATTACCATTAGATTATATAGTGAAGGGTCTTGAGAGTGACATCATCTTATCGAGGCAGTTTAACACGGGATTCCTGATTGTGTCCAAGATCTGTCTAAAAAAAATTTTGTTAAGCGAGTGTACCCAGTTTATTGCTAAACAGGCTCTTAAATCCTATAGCAGTTATCTTTATGGTGAGGTACGAAGTTTTCGTTTTGGGGAGTCGGCCAGTAATGCTAAATCAGGTTATACTTCATCTTTAACGCTATAATTCTGACCGAGTAGGACTAGAAATTCGTGCTACCATGCGAAGATAAATATTCGGGTATACGGTCACGAAGCTACCAGACAATTTTAGGATAAAAATACCGACACTTATGGGGAAATCAATCAATAAAGTCCGAGTAACGGCACTGATTTTAGGGATTCTAGCGATCGCCTTTGCCTTTTTCACCAGGATTGTCAGTATCTTTGAATACGTTACCTTCGATATCGGACCGGATCCGGATCAGATTACCATTGGTTATATTTGGATGGATATGTGGAAGGGAAACTTTCCTCAATTGGGACTTGCGGGTGGGGGTGGAAAATATGGATTCGCAATTCCCCCCCTCTATATTTATTTAGGGTTTCCCCTGACAATTTTCGGTACCGCTCCCGAATTTCAAGTCCTTACCAATGGACTATTTTCTTTTCTATCGATTCCCCTCTTAATCTACTTTGTTTATCAACTTTTAGAAAATGTAGAACAAGATAAACGTCTTCTCCTGTCCAGTTTGGCAGGATTTTGGTATAGCACGATCTATGCGGACTATTTCATTAATAATTTTTCCTGGTGTCCTAGCCCAATACCCTTTTTCCTGCTCGTTTTTGCTTTACTCTATCGTTTCCAGATGGAAACGAGTAAGCCGCTGCTCTATCAGGCTATAGCTTGGATATTCTTCGGGATTACCGTCGCTATATTGGTGAGTTTACACACCACCACGATGTTAATTATCCCAGTGACTTGTGTTATCGCCTCTCTAGGGTTTGTTTATCGAAATCGCAAGAATACTCGTAAATGTCTTTTGCCTTTTCTATCGATTCTCTCCGCAAATCTCGCCTTAGTTATGTATTGGTACAGTGAGATAGTTCGGAATTTCGCCAATACGAAAGGACTGGTGAGAGCGCTCACGGAGAAGGGGGCGAGCGGTGAACCATCGAGTAATCTGTTCACTCGTCTATTTAAAGCGATTTGGGAAACGGTTTATCTGGGTAATCAAGTGTTTTTTTTGAATGACAATATATCGATTTTCAATGTCGTAGTTTCGGCTATTTTTTTCGGCATTTCTCTATACATAGTCATCAAAAAATATCGAGGCAATAAAACACTGATCGGCTTTTTTGCGATCACTTGGATAATTTTTCTCTACGCTTCCTCTAATTATCCTGATGAGCATTTTTATTCCCATCGTAAAATCTTACTCTGGTTTGCTCCTATCCTCTTGGCGATCGCTAGTCTGGCCTATCTAAACTTTACTAAGACTTTCGACAGGATCCTCGGTCTAGTTCTAGCAATTATCATCGGCTATTCTATCGCAACTAATCTCTATTTCAATCAACGTTATCTTGCCAGTAAATACGGTTCCGAAAGACTCCTATCCGTGGCCGATACAGTGGAAATTATCAATCAGATTCCGGTCGGTTCAACCCTTTGTGATCCGGCCAAGAAAGGCAAAAGAAAAGAGCATGGTCAGTATGATTATATCGATACCTTTATGACCAAAAGAGAGCTAACGATAACCAATGCCTGCCCATCGGGTAGTTATTATATACAGCCGAAATTTAAAATGGCTATCCAAATGAACGATTTATTTCCAATTTTTACCCTCGTCAAAACTCCCCCTCTCGAGCGCCCGATCACTCCCCTTCTTGAAACCCCAGAAGCCTATCTCTATAAAATCGAGTAGCAATAACTCCACCGTGATAGCGCAATTTGCTGGGGATATTCTTAGGAAGTTTTCCTTTTGGGGAGT
>NZ_JASJFF010000160.1:0-3327 GCF_030065435.1 Microcystis sp. M53603_WE2 | reverse complement strand
TTTTTGTCAAATTTTATGTTAAGAAAGATGTGACTAATGGATAGATTAAGGGGGGCAGGGGGGATCAAACCTAAAATCCATTTTTAATTTAATTATAACCAGCTACTTACCTTGAAGGTTCAATATCGAAAAAGATTTCTCAAAGATTTGAAGGCATTGAAAAACCAGCCTGTTTATGAGCAAATTTTACAGCTTGCTTTTAGAGATTTACCCAATGCCAAATCATTGCAGGATTAAGAATATAGTTGAGAATATGCCCGATGCTCTCAAAACTGAACTTTGACATTATGCCGAATATTTGCTCACTAAGTCTGACCAAACAGAAGAAGATAAACAAGCAGTAAAAGAATCCGTAACTGTTAAAAGAACTTTAGCTGGTTCAATAAAAGGAACTTTCGTTTTACCTTTAGCTAATGACTTTGATGCTCCCTTAGAAGACTTTGACGACTATAGGTAATGAGGAGTGCTTTAATAGATACTCATGTCTTTATCTGGTTAGCTGAGGATGACCCAATTTTGCCTGTTTCGCTGCGAGATAGTCTTGAAAATACCGATAATGTTTTTGTAAGTATTGCTAGTTTTTAGGAAATATCGATCAAGGTAAAAATTGGTAAACTCTCTCTCTGTTCTGAAATGACGATAACTCAAAAAGATTGGGATTGAATTGCCGTGATCACCACCGTATTGATAATATCGGGAACGGTACAACCGCGACTGAGATCATTGACGGGTTTTTTTAATCCCTGTAGGATTGGACCAATCGCTAAAGCTTTCGTTTCCCGCTGCACGGCTTTATAAGTATTATTACCTGTATTCAGGTCAGGAAAAATAAACACCGTTGCTTGGCCCGCCACCTCTGACCCCGGCATTTTTTGGGCGGCTACTTCCCTATCTACCGCCGCATCGTACTGAATCGGGCCTTCTAGCTTCAAATCGGGGCGTTTTTCCCTAGCGATTTTGGTCGCTTGTCGTACTTTTTCCACGTCTTCTCCCTGGCCCGATTGACCCGAAGAATAGGAAAGCAGGGCGATTCGCGGCTCAATTCCGAATTTTTGGGCGGTTTCGGCAGAAGATAGGGCTATTTCGGCTAATTCCTCGGCGCTAGGGTCGGGATTGACCGCACAATCCCCATAGACCAAGACCCGATCCTCTAGACACATAAAAAAGACCGAGGAGACGATCGCACAATCGGGCTTAGTTTTGATAATCTGGAGTGCAGGCCGAATCGTGTGTTGAGTGGTATGCACTGCCCCCGATACCATACCATCAGCATCGCCTTGATACACCATTAAAGTGCCAAAATAGGAGACATCCTGTGCATAATCCCGGGCCATGTCGAGATTCATTCCCTTGGCTTTTCTCGCTTCGTAGAGGGTCTGCACATAGCTTTCAAAATGGGGACTAGCCACGGGGTCAATAATTTGCAGGCGATCGAGATCGAGAGTGATACCATGTTTTTTAATCACCATTGCAATCTCGTCCGGTTGTCCCAAGAGGGTTAAATCGACGATATCCTGTTCGATTAAAACTGTGGCTGCCTGGAGGATGCGCGGTTCAGTCCCTTCGGCCAAAACGATGTGACGTTTTTGCGCTTTGGCCTGTTGTACGAGATTATAGGTGAACATCTTCGGGGTAATCCCCTGGGTCCGCAAAGTGCGAATTTGCGCTTCTAGGCGATCGAGATTGATGTTACTGTGAAAAAGCTGCAGACTGAGGTTAATTTTATCGTAGTCCGTCGAGGTCAGGGTGGTCCGCACTTGGTGGATGCGTTCGGCCGTGGTGTAGGTATCGGTGGTGACGGAGAGAATCGGTAAGGGATCGGGCAAACCTTCAATTAAACGGGCGATCGAAGGATTGAGGTTATGACCTGCTGTTAAGACTATACCGGCTAATTGGGGATAATTGGCTGATTGGTGGGCCTGTAACATCCCGATAATCACATCGCCGCGATCCCAAGGAGTGATAATTAAACTATCTTCTTTTATCCGCTCTAGGGCATTTTGCATCTGCATGGCCACCACCAGAAAGTTACTAGCTAAACTGTCTAATCTCTGCTGTCCGTAGAGAACTTTTGCCTGTAATTGTTGGGCGATTTCTGCCACTCGCGGGCTGCTCAGTTTAGCATTATGGGGAATCACTCCTAGGGCATATTCTTGGGGGGGAAAAATTTTAGTCAGGGTTTTCCGTAATTCCTCTATTTTTTCCTCTTCAGCTTGATTGATAATAATCCCAATCACCGTACAACCTTTATCTTGGTAGGTGTCGCAGGAAATCAGGATCGGACTAAGGGCATCTTCGATACTGCGATTGTGGGCATTACCTAATATTAAGATGGGATAACCGAGATTTTTGGCAATTTCTGTATTTAGTTCAAATTCAAAGGCGGAATTTTCTTGCAGGTAATCGGAACCTTCACAGAGGATAAAATCATATTTTTTTTCTAAGTTTTTAAACTTTTTGATAATTCTTTCGATGATTTCATCAAATTTTTGTTGTACCAATAAATCCTTAACTTCGTCATAACATAAACCAAAGGCCTCTTCGTAGGTTTGTTCTAATTTAAAATAATTGAGGATTAAGTCAATGTCTTCGTCCCGATGACCTTGGGAACAGTCGAGAACAATTGGCTGGAAAAAAGCAACTTTATTAGTTTTGCGGAGAATTAAGTCAATAATTCCTAAAGCTACTAACGCTTTACCGCTTCCCGTTGCCGTCGTGCTGATATATAAAGAGTTAGTCATGGGTAGAGCAGAATAATAACAAGAGTGGGATTTAATTGGGCTACCCCAACCTTGAGGTGAGCGATTGATCCCCCCTTAATCCCCCCTTAATAAGGTGGTTTTGATCCCCCCTTAATCCCCCCTTAATAAGGGGGGCAGCGATCAAGTTGTCTATAAGGGCGTGAATTGTTGGGAAATTTTCAGGTAAACTATCTTTAGTTGTTGGCTAATCCAGAGATTTTTCTCACAGAGCGATCGCTGTTTGAATATCTACCAGAGAGTGATGGACTATACCTTGTAATCTAGCAGTTATTTTGTCCGATTGCTGTTCACTGGTAACATTTTTTCCATCGACTTGATTTAATTTCCTCAGATTACAATAAAGACTCCAGAAAATCCTATCACCGGCTTTCCAGCTAAGGCTTGGTTTTTCATAAAGATTTAAGTAGGTAGGCGTTAAAAGTTGTCAGACACCCCCCTTATCAAGGGGGGCAGGGGGGATCCCCCCGCCTATCGGCACCCCCCTTATTAAGGGGGGCAGGGGGGATCCCCCCGCCTATCGGCACCCCCCTTATTAAGGGGGGCAGGGGGGATCGAACCTAAAATC
>NZ_JASJFF010000926.1:0-3360 GCF_030065435.1 Microcystis sp. M53603_WE2 | reverse complement strand
GTGGTCGAGGGAATCAACAATAAACTTAAACTAATAAAACGGAGAGGCTATGGCTTGAGAAACTTTCGGAATTTTTGGGTTAGAAGTATGTTATCTTGGCATCTTGTATGTTGATTTAGCATAAAGGGTAACGAAGAGCCGCACTACTTCTGTCAGGAAAGCATTCAAACTTCGCAAATCATCTTCAATTTGTTGCTGAATATTAGGAATTGTTTTCTCCCACTCGCCTAAGCGATTGGCAGGGAAGATAGTATAGAGTAATTTACTTTCTCTCTCAATCCAAGTAACATTAAGTGTATGTTTATCGGGATTAACCGTCATACTTTCTAAGTTTTTGAGACCATCAATTGGGTCTTCCATTGATAAAACTTTTGGCGATATTTTATTATACGAGTAGAAAGTTACGTTAGTTTGAACGATTACATACCCAACTCTTGTTGCTCCTCTGAAAAACTCAATCTCAATAACTTGCTCACCTCTTTCAAGAGGAACAAGGGTAAAAATCACTTCGTTGGAATCGCCTTTAACTGGAACAGTCAACTGCTGCTGATAAGGTCTTATGGCAAATGCTGGAGCAGTAACCTTGACATTTAGTTCAACTTGCTTAGTATTACGTCCTACTGTAAGCAAAATTTTTTCTTGAACACGAGTAAATTCTGGAATCTCTTCAGTTAGCTGAATCTTTAACTCAGCTTTTTGCTCAAGAACACATTCTGATGGGAATTCGATTCGAGTGTGGCGTTGAATTGTTACGCTATTAGACGACGGAAGGGGTTTAGGCTGCTCAGAGCAAGGCGGCCGAATAAACTCCCCACGCTCGTTAATACTCCCTTTATTCGAGTTAAAATAACCCGGGTTGCCGATATATTTTCTGTTTAAATCCGCTTCTCCACCTGCCAATTTGTCGGGTGGAACCCTAACCGTCGGTTCCACCTTTACATATGAGTTTATGTCTTGAACAAATTCAGTTTTTCTTAGCCTTAGTCCCTCACGGATTACTGATAAGCTTGTTTCTGGATGAGTGAGCAGTTGAAATTGAATACAGAAATCAGCCAACTGGAAATATCGAGCCTTAATAGCTTGATAAGCTGTCTCAAGCAGGTCCAAATCGACTTGGCTCAGAATAGTTGCAAAATCAGCTACAAGGCTTTGAGTTTCAGCAGCAAATTTCTTTAAGAGAGTATCAGCTTCACTAAACTTATTTTGTCCCAGCAATGCAGCAAGTTGTACGAGTTGTCTGTTACGAGTGTTAGGAAAGTATGCAGCCAAAGCATAAGCCTCGGCGAATTCCCCTTCTCCCAGAAGAGCGACAATCGGTTGCAGCCAAGTTTCACGAGGTGTTTCACTGCGAGTTTCCATTTCCTATACCCTTTCTGACAACGTGGAAAATCTCGTCCTCACTGGTACTGGTAATCTTAATGGCACGGGTAATGCCTTGTCAATTTGGTGGGGCCATTAATGCCCCTCTCGCTTTTACCCGGGCAACAGATAGCACCACGACCAATATTAACACCATTGTTACTAACGTCTTTACCGATGCTAATGGCGCAACAGCCGGAAATCAAGCTATCGGGATGAACAGTGCTGCTTTAGTGCGGGTTGCTAATACTACTACCACTTACCTAATTATCAACGACGGTACGGGGGGTTTCCAAAGTGCTAATGATTTGGTGATTAATCTCACCGGGTTAACGGGTAGTTTACCGGCGCTCGGCCCTATTCCAGTCAATAGTTTCTTTGTCTAGATTGATGGGGGGGATTAATTCTCCCCTTTTAATGCTCCCGTTCAAGTAATTTTGATACAAAAAAAGTTAAGAGGCTCTTCTCGACTTTGTGTTATGATTTTTGCTTATGAAACCGTGAAATACCTATCAAGCAAGACTTTTAGGGCTATTTTAACGTTCGGCGATGCTCAGTCGGGCCGCGGAAGAAACTAGAAAATATCAGTATAGACCTCGTTTCCACACATAAACCAGAAGCTCCCAAATACTGATGGGCAGTCAGGAGTTTAAGCTTGTGGAGAGACTGTAAGACTCCTTGGGATTCGTCTTAAAAAGCAGGTTTCTGTGAAGCAAGAATCTCCCATCACACAGCTTGGCATTGTGATGGCGAGAGTGTCAAAATTGTGTTCAATTACTCGTCATCCCAGTCATGCCTTCCAGCGGTCAAGTGAAATCGATTTTTTTTCTGATCCTCTTTCTCCTCAGTATTCTAGGGGGTATTCTACTGGCTTCGCTACTTCAACAACCAGCGATCGCCCAATCTCCCTCCTCGGATACATTGCTAAATCGTTATCAAATTGGAGAGCAAACCTATCTAGAAAATTGTGCCACCTGCCATATTGCTATTCCTCCGAGCATCCTACCCAGTCAAACTTGGAAAAAAATCCTAGAAAATCCTAATTCTCACTATGGTATCCGTTTAAAACCAATTGTTGGCATTACTCAGCGTCTTATCTGGGATTATCTCAGTTATTCTTCCCGCCCTCTTAGCGAGACTACTTTTGTTCCCCTCTTAATTGAACAGTCTAGCTATTTAAAGGTTTTGCACCCTAGGGTCAATTTACCCACTCCTCTCGGTCACACCACCTGTGTCACCTGTCATCCCAACGCTTCCCGCTACGATTATCAGACCCTTACCCCCATCTGGGATAATGCAGCCTAATCAGTGATCAGTGATCAGGAGTCGGGAGTCAGGAGATTATTTTTTTTATTCTTCCCAACACCCCATCACCCCATCACCCCAACACCCCATCTTCCCACACCCCACACCCAATCCTACTGAGGAGGTGCAGTTAGGGTGATTTCGCCGATTTGACCAGCTTTACCCATTAATTGGGCAGGTTTTTCGTTAAGAGAGATTTTAACACCGCCAGCATTGCCCGATCGAATATTTAAACTCTTTTGGGCTGTCCAAGTTTGTTTAGTCCCGGGTTGGAGATTGCCTTCATGGACTTTTTTGCCATCGGCAATTACCCTTACCCAAGCGGCCTGTTCAATAGTTACTTCGGCTGAGAGGGGAACTTTTGACTGAGGAGAAGGGGAAGGAGAGGCTATCGGTGCGGGAGGGACTACCGGCGCGGGGGAAACTATAGGGGAAGGAGAGGGAGTAACGGCAGGGGGGTTAGAGAGAGGGGGACGGAGGAAAAGATAGCCAATACCGCAAAATATACCCGCCAGCAAGCCTAGCCAGAGATACATCCCGAAAAAGGTTGATTTAGCCGGTTCGGGGCCAGCTTCCAGGGCTGGTTTTTCTGGTTTCACCGGTTCCACTTTTGGGGCAGCGGGTTCAGCCTTGGGGAGAGGGGTAACTTTTGTGGGCAGTGTTTTCGGGATAGTTACCTCTTGAGCTAATTGTTCC
>NZ_JASJFF010001180.1:0-1849 GCF_030065435.1 Microcystis sp. M53603_WE2 | reverse complement strand
CTAAATCCTTATCTGGCAAGAGACTTAATTGATTAGTTCGCTCTAGATAAAAACAATTGACAAAAATCGCTAAATGCCTTTCTCTATAAGGGTTCCATCCCTTATAACCCCCGTCCATTGCATAACACAAACCGAAGAGCCAAATGTTAGCTGGAATACTGAATAAATCGAGAAAATCTGGATAAAGCCAGTATTTTTAGCTCCTTAACCCTATCAATCAAGCTAAAATCAATGATTACTCGTCAAGAACTTAAGAAACTACAATCCCTAACTCAAATACCCGCCCTTTCCATTCTCTTACCTACCCATCGCACCTCACCGGATAACAAACAAGACCCTATTCTCGTTAAAAATTTGGTCGATGAAGCAAAGCGCCGATTATCGGCAGAATTCTCTAAACGTGAAATCGAACCTTTGTTCGAGCGCCTCGATAGTCTAGTGGCTGAAATAGATTATCCTTATACTCTAGATGGATTAGCTATCTATATTGGTCCGGATATTGCCAAGCTTTATAACCTGCCTTTTTCTGTCCAGGCAAGAGTTGTCATCGATAAAACCTTTGCCACACGGGATTTAGTTTATGGATTACATCGAGAACAACCCTATTGGCTGTTACTATTAAGTCAGGGTTCTACTCGTTTAATCTCAGCTACAGGAGAAACTCTCGAAGAAATTCGCGATCAAAATTTTCCCTTAGAAATGACTGGACCGGGGGCCACCGCACCACTGCCCTTTGATGCCGATACCAGTTATCTAGATGATAGAATCCGGCGATTTTTCCAGCAGGTAGATAATGCTCTGGGTGAATACATTGACATTGATGATTCTTCCCCTTTGATTGTGGGTGGAGTGGTTCGTCAAATTTCCTTCTTTCAAGAAGTTTCACAGTACACATCAGCAATTGTTGGCACTTTAACCGGCAATTTTGACAAAACCTCACTGCCAGAATTAATTCCGCAAGTATTGCCGATTATGCATTCAGTGCGTCAGAATCAAAAAACTGAAGCCCTGCAAGCTTTGGACGCGGCAGTCAGCGCTCAAAAAGTTATCTCTACCCTGGGAGAAGTGTGGCGTTTAGCGCAGGAAGGTCGAGGAAAATTGTTATTAGTGGAGAAAAATTACCATGTACCCGCAGTTTTAAGCGAAAACGGTGATTTAGTGCTGGTGGAAAACGTCGGTGGTACGGAGGTAATCGATGATGCAGTGGATGAAATTATCGAAGCGGTATTGGCCAAGGGAGGACGTGTAGCTTTAGTCGAGGAGGATTCCTTGAACGATTACCAAAAAATCGCCTTGATTTTACGTTATTAGACCTAACACTCCGTTTCACAGGCCCCAATACTAACCCATTGACTAGAACCATCAGACCAGTATTCTTTTTTCCAGATGG
Source organism: Microcystis sp. M53603_WE2 (assembly GCF_030065435.1). Lineage (NCBI taxonomy): Bacteria > Bacillati > Cyanobacteriota > Cyanophyceae > Chroococcales > Microcystaceae > Microcystis > Microcystis sp. M53603_WE2. Next base: position 459 of record NZ_JASJFF010001180.1, on the reverse strand, counting down.
GGGCATTATGCTTGAGAGTATCAATAGCATAACGACAGGCTGCGAAAGCTTCCCCCCGATGGGGACAACCCACCGCTACTAAGACGCTAATTTCACCGATTTGTAGCTTACCGGTGCGATGGTGAATGACAACTCGATTGGTATCGGGCCAGGTTTGCCGAATTTGCCCGGCAATTTGCCGGAAAACCTCGATCGCCATGGGTTCGTAGGCCTGATAATCAAGATAAATAACCGGTTTACCGTCGGTTTGCTCCCGTACAGTGCCACTCATTAGTACAATAGCACCATTAGCCCCATCATCGGCTAATTGATATACTTCCTGCAAAGATAAGGGAGCAAAACTGACGCGAAAACTATCTGGTGTCATGGATGAGGTGATGGGGGTTGGGTGTGGGGTGTAGGGTGTGGGGTGTGGGGTGTAGGGTGTGGGGTGTGGGGTGTAGGGTGTGGGGTGTGGGG
>NZ_JASJFF010000321.1:0-2665 GCF_030065435.1 Microcystis sp. M53603_WE2 | reverse complement strand
GGAAAACGCTATCTTTTAAGTTTTCAAGAGGAGGAATTACAGGACTGTTTTGAGATAGTCAGAGATCGAATTCGCACTTCCCAGGGACGAGTACGGAAATCGGGGGCGGATTATTTAACCTATTTATTATTAGACACGATTATCGATGGTTATTTTCCCGTGGTAGAACACTACGAAGATCGGATTGAGGCGTTGGAAGATATGATCATTAGTAATCCTGATCGAGATACCATGCAGGAAATCTATGATGTCCGTCGGGAATTATTGGCACTGCGTCGCTTAATTTGGCCGATGCGAAATGTCCTACATTTACTGATGCGTGACCATCATGGTATAGTCAGCGATGAAGTACAAATTTATTTTCGGGATTCCTACGACCACGTCATTCAAATTCTGGAAATTATCGAAGCTTATCGAGAATTAGCGGCGAGTTTGATGGATGTTTATATGTCCACTATGGGCAATAAATTAAACGAAATTATGAAGTTTTTAACCGTAATTTCGACGATTTTTATTCCCTTAACTTTTATCGTTGGTGTCTATGGCATGAACTTCGAGAATATGCCAGAATTAAAAGGAGAATGGAGTTATTTCCTTGTCTGGTTAGTCATGTTAGCCGTAGCGGGGGGCTTAATTTTCTACTTCTGGCGCAAAGGTTGGTTTAAACCAATTTATTCCCTGAAAGAGGAAGCAAAAACTTAGTTAACGAAGGCAGGAGTCAGGAGACTCCGAGACAGGAGACAGGAGATTATTTCTATTTATTCTTCCCACACCCCACACCCCACACCCCACCCCGACGACAAACTTTTTCAGCCAACCCTAATTATTCCACCACAAATGCGAGGATTTGGCCTTGGCAACTGCCGAAGCGAATCTGTAAACCGGACTCTAGGGGAACTTCTTGGTTATGAACCTGTTTCCAGTGGCCATCTTGATAGATAAAAGTACCAAAACGGGAGAAATCTGCGAGAAAGTATTGATAGTCTGGATAATCGGCATTTTTACGGCAAATTATCCGACAATGGTTTTTACTAACCCATTTTTCAGCAATCTGTAGATCATTTTCCATGTCCCGTCCTATATTCATGCCACCACCACGGATTGACCATTTTCTTTCGGGACGATCGAGATAGTATAAGAAAGCGGCGGGCATGGTTCTGGAGACATTGGGCATAACCGTCGGTGATTGAGTCTCATCAAGGGTTTGCAGCAATTGCCCGTCGAATTCTGGGTGCATATAGAGAATCGGCAAAGTCCAAGCGGGTTGATTGTACTTGTAGAGGGTTAATAATTGCTGCCTGGCGATACGAACGGCCTGATCAATAGGGACTCTCGGACCGGGAAACAACGTGGACATCTGCGCTTCTTTGTCTTTGAACCCGAAGAGGGTGCGGGTAAAAACTTCGATAAAACTCAAGGCCTCGCGATCTGCGATCGCATCTCGCATGGCCAAAACTGCGGGAACGCCGTGGTGAATCAAGACTTCCGCCAGACTGCTGCGGGGGATCATCTCCTGACCCGATTTAGCGGAATAAGCACCCCAACAGGCATTAAAAACCGTTAAAATAACCTGATTTCTCACCAAAGCTTGGGCTAACTCCGTCCCGTTTAGCTGTTCCCCCGGCCGCAGAAATAGGGAACCGCCATTGGGGGCGGCCATTCCGTGACCGGCGTAGAAAAAAGCTTGATATTTACCCGTATCCAAGGCCCTGGTCAGTTCTTCGGCCTCGGGTCGAATTAAGGTATCGACTTTGACTTTCACTCCCAAATTCTCAGGGAGGGAACTACTGCCCCCAGGGGAGATGGCCCGGATGAGATTGGCGGCCTCGGATTCCAGTGCCTGGTCGGAATTAGTTTCTCCACCCGTATTAATGGCGGTGAGATTGCGGGAACTAGCGGCGGTTTTAATCTGTTTTTCGCCGATAACTAAGAGAATATTGAGACTATTAGTCGGTTTTATCGGTGGCAATGGTTCCACATCGCTGGTGGTGCGGCTAAAGAGTATATTCGGATGCAGAGATATAGCCTGTTTACCTGCTTGCTGCATAATTTCCCAGGGCAGCAGAATTAAATAGGGGTTGCGACATTCCAAGCGAATTCGCAGGGGCTGATTTTTGCCGAGGGCGATTCCCTGACTTTGGGCGAAACTTTGACCAATTGATGCTTGAAATAACCATTGCCAGAGACTAATACCTAGTTTCTGCATCAATTGACCGCCATAACTGCCGCCTTCTCCCGAAAGAGTCAGTTTAGGTCGAGAATTTGCTTCTAATTGCTCTAACATCGGTAAGGTCGGCATTTTTTGCAGACAGAACATTTCCTGCCATGCCATCCATTCCGTGGTTAGACTCTCGGTCCATTCACAGTCATGATGCACATATCCCCCCGGTAGGGGTGCTTTCGTCACCCAACGGGCGAAATGATTACTTGTCGCTAAACTAGAGATCGCTAAGTTTAGACTAGGGATGGCATCATCGGTCATTGTGGTTATTTAGAAGTCTATATAATCCTATTCTAGAGGATTTCTGAAAAGCAAGGAAGAGTATTAAGTCACCAATAAACAACAAAGTTCGATAATTTTGGTTTGCAAAGTCGCCAAAGGTTCTGCACCCCGCTTGAGACGATATTCTAATTCGAGAAGTATGGGCAAGGTGGCGAGAAGTTG
>NZ_JASJFF010000607.1:0-1749 GCF_030065435.1 Microcystis sp. M53603_WE2 | reverse complement strand
CCGCTTCTTCCCCTTGCCAATTTTTGACTGTGTAGTTAACCATGACTTTAATCTTTCCTTGCCCTATTTACCAAATTTCTTGGCGGGGGTGATGTTTAACAGGGTTCCTGGTTTACCCGGGACGGCTCCTTTGATCAGGATTAGGTTGCGTTCGCTATCGATTTTGACCACGGACAGTTTGCGGATGGTCACTTGGGTGGCTCCGTATTGTCCGGCCATTCTCTTACCCGGGAAAACGCGGCCGGGGGTAGTACCGGCACCGGTGGAACCGGGGAGACGGTGGTTTTTGGAACCGTGGGTCATGTTACCGCGTTTGAAGTTATGGCGTTTTTGATAGCCGGAGAAACCTCGTCCGATGGTGGTTCCAGCCACATCGACTAAATCGCCTTCTTGGAAGATAGCGGCGGTAATTTCTTGGCCTAAAGTGTAAGCGGATGCGTCCTCGAGGCGGTATTCGATTAAATGCCGCAGGGGGGAGACACCGGCTTTGGCTAAATGACCGAGTAGCGGTTTGTTGAGGGCTTTTTCTTTGACGGTTTTGTATCCCACTTGGATGGATTCATAACCGTCGGTTTTTTTCGTTTTGACTTGGGTGACGGGACAGGGACCGGCTTGAACGACGGTGACGGGAATGGCGACTCCCGTTTTGTTGTCGAAGATTTGGGTCATGCCCAGTTTTGTACCGAGGATACCGATAGACACGGATTGTTCTCTTTATCTTTACTAGACGACAATCAAAAATAACGTGGCCGTGGCTATAGGAGCGAGAAAAATCTTTCCCGCTTTATCAGCCTGCCCAACTTGAATGACTTTTTTCGAGTTATTTAAGCTGGCATCCCGTTAAATTCGTAAGTAAGACTAGACAGGTTTGCTGGTTCTGCCTAGATTGTTGCTGGTCTTTGTTTCTTCGGGACTTAAAGGGTTTATCTTCAGTATCCCGGCGAAGACCGAGCGACCAAGGCGGTTCTGCTCAGTAGTGCCTTTAGCACCACCTAACACCGATTTTGGCCACAATCAAACATTATATAATGTTTGTGACTTTTTAGGCAAGAGGTTTTTTAGTCACTGGAAATGATCATATCTAGTCTGGCTGAAGGAAGGGGTGACAACGCTGTAACCCTTCAAATTGATTAACTTAATTCTCCCGTTCTCATTTCGGGGAAAGTCTCAAGGTTTTTCCCTACCCCCCACACCCTGTTTCACTTTCAATCTGCTTGTCACCCCTTCAGGTTTCTGGCACTTTTTTAGCCCAAAAATTCGCAAAACTCTTTTATAGCAAGGCTTAAACTGATATTCAGCAGCTCGCGCTTATAGTAGTTATCTTAATGGTGAGGTACAAAGTTTTCGTTCTGGGGAATCGGTCGTTGGTAGCAAATTAGGTTACACTTTATTGTGGGAAACGCTGTGAATGGGGGGATGACAGCAGTGTACTATCATCCCTTGTCTGGGGGTTAGATCGCTTCGAGATCTTTTTCTCCAGTACGGATGCGGACAATCTGTCCCACGGGGGAGATGAAGATTTTGCCGTCTCCGATTTCACCAGTACGCGCCGCAGAAATCAGCTTATCGACGACCATATCGACTTGATTATCTTCGACGACGATCTCGATCTTGAGTTTTTGGAGGAATTCGACGGTGTACTCGGAACCGCGATAACGTTCCGATTGACCTTTCTGACGACCGAAACCTCTAACTTCGGAGACGGTCATCCCGACAATGCCCGCATTAACTAGGGCGATTTTCACCTCT
>NZ_JASJFF010001145.1:0-1121 GCF_030065435.1 Microcystis sp. M53603_WE2 | reverse complement strand
TACCTAATTTTCAGGGAAAAAGTCCCTGAATTTTCCCCCTGATCACTCCCATGCCGGGTACTTTTTGATTGACAAAAAGTCTAAAAGTCTTACCCAACAAGGTTTTTAGATTTATTCAGCAAACCCTACTTAAGTAGCCTATACTCAACGGATTTAGTATTAGTAAACAGTAATCATTGATCAGTAAACAGGTATAAAGATAAAGATAAAGATAACTAACTAATTAACTTAAAACTTACATCTGATCACTGATAACTGATAACTGATCACTGATAACTGATAACTGATAACTGATAACTGATTTAATCTCCCGCATGATAGGAACTGCGGACTAGGGGGCCGGATCTAACCTGGGAAAAACCCATTTTTTGGGCAATTTCTCCCAACTCGCTAAATTCTGCGGGAGTCCAATATTTCTGTACGAGCAAATGTTCCAGAGAAGGACGCATATATTGACCAATAGTAACTCGATCGCAGTCGATCGCCCGTAAATCTGCCAAAGTCTCGATAATTTCCTCTTTTGTCTCACCGTGACCGACCATTAGGCCAGATTTCGTCGGAATTGACCGATCGATTTCCTTAACATAACGCAAAACCGCCAAAGAGCGATCGTATTTAGCCCCGCGTCTAACCGGTCCTTGCAAACGGCGCACCGTCTCGATATTGTGATTGTAACAGGCAGGTTTTGCCCCTACCACCGTCGCCACCCGTTCCTGTTGACTTCCCTTGCCTCCGGCAAAATCCGGGGTTAACACTTCAATTAAAGTGTGGGGATTGAGTTCGCGAATGGCTGTCATCGTCCGCACGAACCAACTGGCTCCGCCGTCTTCCAGATCATCTCTAGCTACAGAAGTCAAGACAACGTAACTTAAATTTAACAATTGCACCGCTTCTGCCACTTTTTGCGGTTCCTCCACATCGAGAGGCATGGGTGCATGACCCTTATCCACTTGACAAAAAGCACAGGACCGGGTACAGGTGGGACCCATCAACAAAAAAGTCGCCGTACCTTGGGCATAACATTCGCCGCGATTGGGACAGCGACCCTCCTCGCAGATAGTATGAATGTTCCTTTGTTTGATAATGCGCTGAACCGTGGAAATTTCGCTAGATTTGCCGAG
>NZ_JASJFF010000375.1:0-1059 GCF_030065435.1 Microcystis sp. M53603_WE2 | reverse complement strand
TTTGCTTTTCTTGGCGATCGCAATCAGCGAGGCGAAAAATTAACCCTAAAATCCACTACTTTTGACCCCAATACTCAGACGATTACGGTCATTTTTGATCCTCCTGTCCCCCCCGGTAATACCGTTTCCATCGGTCTGAAACCAGTACGAAATCCCGATTATGGTGGTGTCTATCAGTTTGGAATTACTGCCTATCCCCCCGGGGAGAATTCTCCCGGATTATATCTAGGTGTCGGACGTTTAGCAATTTACGATGCTGGCGATCGCTGGTAGGCTGTTCCGCGTCTAAACACAGTAAACAGTGAGCAGTAATCAGTGAGCAGTAAATATGAGATGACTGCTCTAACTTTCCCCTCTGAGTTTTAGAAAAATTTAACTTTATTCAATCTATGAACATCTGTTCAGATGTTATACTAAAGTCAGTAAAGAAGTTCCGAGGTAGTAACCATGATCGCTGTCACCATGATGAAATGTGCTTGTGAATCCTGTTTGTGTGTAGTATTGATCGCCGATGCCATCAAAAAAAACGATCAATACTACTGTTCCCAAGCTTGTGCCAATGGTCACGTTAACGAGAACGAGAAAGGCTGTGGACACCAGGGCTGTGGTTGCGTTTAAATTTAGTTATTGGGGAGAAGGGGACAAGTATCGGCATTGAAAATTCGATCGATACCTCCCTTTCTCAACTTTCCCTTAATAACCGATCAGGAAAAAATATGGCCCTAGAGAAAATAGCACCGGTTTGTGGGGAATCCCATCACCAAGAGGCGAAATTCCAGCACTTGCAGGGATTAGAACTAGAAGGCTAATTGCATTCGCCTCACCCAATATGTTCCCAGACAATATGTTACCAGAGGAGACGAATGGCGATCGCCTAAGTGGTCATCTGAAGCACATTCTGGTAAATACTGAACGGTTATCATCGGAAATTTTGGGTCTGAAACCCCGCCGTTCTAGGTTGGCTTTACGTTAGAATTAAAAGGCCAGTCTCGAAAACCAAGTGGACGGCGCAGCACCTTGAAAACTCGGCTTAGGGGGTTCCGACCAGAAAAGCTTGGC
>NZ_JASJFF010000282.1:0-1296 GCF_030065435.1 Microcystis sp. M53603_WE2 | reverse complement strand
GTTGTATAAGACTTTTAGACTTTTTTCCCATCAAAAAGTGCCAGACATTGGGGTGATCGGGGGGGAAATTTAGGCACTTTTTCCCTGAAAATTAGGTAATTGACCCCCTGAAAATGGGTAAAACCCCACACCCCACACCCCACACCCCACACCCTGCCCCCACGAAAAACTTTTTGCCGCAAACCCTAGTATAGTTTCTAGGAGTCAAAGGCCGCTAGAAACTCCTCCACCTGTTCCCGAGTCGGTTGGGAGGCGATCGCTCCTGCCCCCCTTGTCACCATTGTCCCCACCGCACAGGCATAAATCACCGCCTTACGGGCTAAATCGGCATTTTCCCCAATTTGATCGCCTCCAAGACCGGCACGAGCCAAAAAACCCGCCACAAAGCCATCCCCCGCCCCGGTTGTATCCACCACCTCCCCGGGAAAAGCCTCGACAGTGCCGCTATTTTTGCCTAAATGATATTTACAACCTTTTGCGCCGCCAGTAACCAGAATTGCCCCTAAATTGGGGTATTGTGATGATATTTCTCCGGGGGTATCAGTGCCAAATAACCATGCTGCTTCTTCCTCGCTACATTTGAGCAAATCGGCCCAGAAGATAAAATCTCGAATCCGATCGGGAGCGACCTCAAGATTAGGCCAAAAAACCGGCCGCCAGTTGATATCGATCAATACTTTCACCCCGTAAATTTTAGCTAATTCGAGGGCGCGCATCATCGCCGCTCTCGCCGGGGGATAGGCTAACCCTAGGGTTCCCATCACTAGATAATCGGCATTTTTCCAGAGATTTTCGGGCAATAGGTCAGCTTTAAGGGCAGTATCGGCAAAATCCGTCGTTTTTCTGCCGCCAAAACCCGCAAAATGTCTGTCTCCCCCAGCATCGCGGGTGACATAAACTTGTCGGGTGGGTAGGGTGGGGTGATACTGTACACCAGTGGTATCGACTCCGAGAGCGTCTAGCAAGGCGATTAACTGTTCCCCTCGTTGATCTTTGCCCACACAACCGATAAAAGCCGAATTTATGCCCAATTTTCGCAATCCACAGGCCACGTTTGCCGGCGCCCCCCCGGCATAGGTTGTCCAAGAAGTCACTTGCTCTATAGAGCGCTCGCTTTGATCGGCAATTAGATCAGAGAGGATTTCCCCTAAACAAATGACAGACACTGGCGAAGATCTTTGATTGTTAAGCATTGGTGTGGGAAGTGGGGTGTGGGGTGTGGGGTGTGGGGTGTGGGGTGTGGGGTGTAGGGTGTGGGGTGTGGGGTGTAGGGTGTGGGGTGTGGGGTGTGGGGTG
>NZ_JASJFF010001001.1:0-2406 GCF_030065435.1 Microcystis sp. M53603_WE2 | reverse complement strand
TAGCGATTTTTGTCAATTGTTTTTGCTCTAGAGCGAACTAATCAATTAAGTCTCTTGCCAGATAAGGATTTAGTCGATTTATGCCCCCCTATCGAACCATACCAAGTAACGAAGAACCGAATTTTATCTGAATTTATGAGTTGAAATCGATTTTTCATGGACAGAGTTCTTAAAACCTGTCTATCTCCAGCGTTGGATGATAATTATCTATCAAAAAATAATGCTTCTACACAAGTTCTCTATTTAAATAAGAGAATTTTATCTGATTTTTTTCAAAATGAGAATTGCTGTTGGAACACCAGTGACCTTACCTATTAGGTCAAATAGGATTAGTTGGAAACAAAATCCTGCTCTACCCAGCTTTGTGTCCCATTATCCCTTACCTATTAGGTCAAATAGGATTAGTTGGAAACGTCGGTCTGGCGTGAATAATGCAGGAAATTGCTGGTAGATCCTTACCTATTAGGTCAAATAGGATTAGTTGGAAACTAAAAAAGTAGGGCTAATTCCGGAATTAGCCCTACTCTTCTTCCTTACCTATTAGGTGAAATAGGTAAGGTTGGAAACACTTTGATAACAGCAGTCTTAGAGATTTTATAATCCGCTCTCCTTACCTATTAGGTCAAATAGGTAAGGTTGGAAACCTTCTCATAAGAAACAGGAGAAGCAGGGATTGAAGCGATTTTTTTTATCCGTTAATTTCCCCTATCAATCCGTTAGGATTACTAGGCAATTAACTAACAAGAAAAAGTCATGGCAGTCTTAGAAATGCTCACCGTTCCCTTTTGCTCTCCCCTTGCTGGCAGCCTTGGCGAATAGATAATTAAAATAACTCAAATAGGACTGCCCTAGCAGTTCTTTCTAGGTAAAGCGGCAATTTTTAATCAATTGTTAAAATATTAAAAGGATGCTAAAGATGGCGGCTAGGGTTTCCAGAGTGAGCTATCCTAGAGATACTACTTACTCCATCCTCCCCCATGCTCGATCGAGTTCTCCATAGTCGTTATCAAGTCCAACAGTTACTGGGAAAAAAAACTATCTTAGCTAGGGACAGACACACCACCCAGTTAGTGATCATTAAACTTATTCCTGTTCCTAGTGGGCAAGGGAGTCAGTTTATCGGAGAAATAACCAGTAAAATCGCCCTGTTGCGACAACTCTCTCACCCATCTCTCCCCAAATACCTCGATAGCTTTGAGATAGATTCATCCCAGGAAGCAATCATCGCTATTGTCCGACCTTATTTATCAGCGCAGCCTTTAGAAAACTATCTTAACTCCAGTTATTTGTTAGCAGAACAAGACCTCAAACAAATTGCCAAATATCTCTTGGAGATTCTCTCCTATCTCCATCAGCAGGATGTCCCCATTAACCACGGCAATATTAAACTTAGTAATATCCTCTTTGATACCCAGTCCCATCGTTTTTATCTAGTTGATTTTGCCTTTGATTCCGATTCTCCCACCACGGACTTACAGGATATAGGTAAAAGTTTGATTAGTTTAGCCACGGGGATTAAGCATCGTTACATACCCGAAAACTTTGAACAAAAAACTAATCTAAGCGCTTTTTTCATCTATTGGTTAAAAAGATTATCAAACTCCCCCCCAGACTCTCATTTTCGTTCGGTGACAGAAGCTTTAGCCAGCTTATATAGTTGTCAATTGATCCTAGTATTTATTGGCAATCTGACCAAACCCTACGGCAGCGAAGTTACTGTTTATAAAAAAGATAATCTCCTGCAAATAAAAATCGCTAGTAAAACCAAACAAAAGTTTTTCAACAATCTCAAAACCCAGTTAAGACAGTTTTTACCATCCCTATTCTTTACGTTCATTCTCTTAACCATAGTCGGTATTTATGAGCTCAAACTGGTCGCTTTTTTAATCCCGATTATCCTAATTTTTCTGCTCAATTTAATCTCCTCTAGTTTATCTTGGCAGTTATGGAAATCTTTTTGGCAGGGGGAACTAGAGTTAAAACTTACCCCCAAAAAAGTTTCTCTCTACCAAAAACTCTGGGGGCTGAAATTTAAACTAACTGCCGATGCTGCTAGTTCCGAAATTTATAGTCTCCTCCGTCGCAATGTCACCGTCACTATGCAGGGAGAAAATGTTAATATTATTCCTCCTTCTCTGGTTCTCGTTGCCAACCATCGAGAATATGTTATCACTGCCAGTGAAGATGTTAGCGAAGCGGAATTAGATTGGTTGGCACAACAGTTAAGTGATTGGCTACGTTTACCGATTACGAGAATTTAAGGTGTATTAAGCTAAGTTAATACACCCCAAATTTATCTGATAACATCTTCCGATTTAATCAGATGCGCTTCTAGGAACCAGAGACGTTTATCGATGTCCCGGGAGATTTCCGTATAGAGATCTGCTGTGTCGGCATCCCCTTGAT
>NZ_JASJFF010001149.1:0-1358 GCF_030065435.1 Microcystis sp. M53603_WE2 | reverse complement strand
TCTCCGAGCCAGTAGTCAGTAGTCAGGAGAATTAAGAATGAGCATTAATCAATTAAATGCTCTATTTGGTTATTTTATGCAATTTTATGCTTATTTTTCTCATTTTTGCCCTCTCAAAAATTAATTATGCAAGAACTCTAATGTTAAATCCTGTTTAAAAGTGGGGGATTGGGGGATTGGGGGATTGGGGGATTGGGGGATTGGGGGATTGGGGAAGTGGGGAGCTTTTTTGCTGTGATCGGTAAACGGTAAAGAGTAATCAGCCAACTGAAAACTCAACTCTGATCACTGATAACTGATCACTGATAACTGATCACTGAATACTAAACCTGGCAGAAAGGGGGACAAAAAATGCTAGGATTGCCACAGCACAGAGAAAAGTGAAAGAAAGGAATATAGCTTTACATGGAAGAGTTTGACAAGTCAATATCCTTTGATGGCAGGGATATTCGACTAAAAATAGGGCTTTTAGCCCCCCAAGCTGGCGGTAGTGTTCTGATCCAATCGGGAGAAACGGCGGTTTTAGTGACAGCAACCACAGCCAAAGCCAGAGAAGGAGTAGATTTCCTGCCCTTGACCGTTGACTACGAAGAAAGATTATACGCCGCCGGGCGCATCCCGGGAGGATTTTTGCGTCGTGAAGGTCGTCCCCCGGAAAAAGCAATTCTGACCGGTCGTTTGATCGATCGCCCCCTGCGGCCTCTATTCCCCAGTTGGCTACGGGATGATATTCAGGTGGTCGCTACGACCCTCTCCATGGACGAGGAAGTACCCCCGGATGTTTTGGCCGTTACTGGGGCCTCCGTGGCGGTTTTGTTGGCAGGTATTCCCTTCCAAGGGCCGATGGCAGCGGTGCGCGTCGGTTTACTAGGGGATGAATTTATCATCAATCCCACCTACAAGGAAATCCATAACGGAGAATTGGATTTAGTGGTGGCCGGTAGTCCTGAAGGGGTGGTGATGATCGAAGCGGGAGCTAATCAGTTACCAGAACGGGATATTATTGAGGCGATCGATTTTGGTTATGAAGCGGTCCGCGACCTGATCACCGCTCAACGGGAATTGATCGATCAGTTGGGTATTCCCCTCGTCACCCGAGAAGCGCCGGTAGTAAACGAAACCGTGCATAATTTCCTGAAAGAACAAGCTAAAGAGGAAATTAAACAGATTCTCTCTCAGTTTACCCTCAGCAAAACCGAACGGGATGAGAAATTAGCGGCGATCGAAAATCGGATCAAGGAAACTATAACCGCTCTCCCCGATGAAGATCCCTTAAAAGCTCCAACGCTGGAAGAACCCAAGTTAATCGGTAATCTCTTCAAGGATCTGACCAAAAAACTGATGCGCGCCCAAATTAT
>NZ_JASJFF010001021.1:0-4556 GCF_030065435.1 Microcystis sp. M53603_WE2 | reverse complement strand
TGAAATGGGGCGAAAGTCTGTGGACTCTGTGTAAGACAGTACATGGTTTTTTAACTGTGGTATGCGACGGTGGTGGAAGCAGAAACTTAAATCGTGAGGTTTAGGAATCGCCGCACTTTTAGGGCGGCGAGGATGTCAACTTCGCTCTCCTGTACGCTTAGGCGGGATCGCCCCTTCAACCGAATCGCCCGAACTCCTATTTTTCCAAGCCTCTCAGGGTAATGCCTTCAGCCAATCCTTAAAAAAGTATTAAGAAAACGGGAAGGGGTCAAAAAAAATAAGGAATTTTCGGATATCACCTTTTCCGTAAACTCCCCTATAATTGACGACTGTTTATCTTTATTCCTTTCTGTGAGGAGTTTAAACCTATGACATTATCAACACTTATCAAAAAATCGATCGGTGGTCGGGTCGCCCTTATCGGTCTATCTTTACTCGCTCCTGTATCTGGTGCGAGCGCCGCTACTTTTGGCTTTTCTTTCTCGAATGTGGATGGCCCGGTTAGTGGTACAGTTTCTGGGACAATAGAGTTGCCGGACGCGGCACTAACCACGGATGGGATATAGGCGGCTACCGCTCTTTCCGTCACCTCCGCTCCTGCCGCTTTAGGATACACGCTACCGGTTATTGGTACATTCCCATCATCGGGCCCTAATGCTTTTAATGTTGTGGGTGGTAATATCATTCTGTCCGGTACTCAATTCGCTCGTGGTCAATTGTTCGTAACGGGTTCTCCAAATGCATTTGGATTAAATTCTCCTCTCGGAACTCTATTCGGTACAAACGGGGTTGCTGATGCTTCAAGTGGAGTTTTAGACTCAAATAAAAGGATTTTCCGCCGCTAAAAATTCCGTAACCCCTTGACAATTTACCCGACTAGGGAGAGGAAATTATTTTTACTCCCTAGTCTCTTTCCCAAAAAATAAACATGAAACATTTTCCGCTTATTTCCCCTCGTAACGTTTTAGCTTCCGTAGCGATCGCTTTATCCCTCGGTTTAGGTTTAACCGCCCCTCTACAAGCGCAGTTAAGCGGTAGAGTGAACTTTGAACAGGGAAGTGATATGGCCGCCCTCAACGGGACAATTACAGGGCGTGAATACCGAGATTTTGTCTTAAGAGCGAGAAAAGGTCAAACCCTGATGGTTTCTCTTGCTGATGATGGGACAGGCAACCCAGAAGACAAGCATAGTGTATTTTTTAATATCCTGCCGCCCGGTAGTAATAATGTAGCGATTTATAACAGTTCTGCCCAAGGCCCCAACGCCATGGCTAAAATTAAACTCCCCAAAGATGGCGACTATACCATTCGTGTCTATCTCATGGGAGAAGCGAAAGACGGCAATCATACCGTTCCTTTCACCGTCTCGGTAACGATTAGGTAGTTATCGAAAAATCTTGAACGCATCCTAGAGATTATCGCCCCTCTTACTCTGTAAGAAAATCAATCATGTTCGAGTCTATAAAATTCAGCGCCATCGCCACCGGAATCGCCCTCGTCGCTACTTTACCAGTTTATGCCGCGAATACTGCTACCATGTTGTCGGCCTGCAAATCTCGCGCCGCTAATGCTTATAAAACCTCGCCGGGTAATATCGTCGTCAAATACGAAGGACAACGCACCGACGGCACTCACGCAGTTAACGGCACTTACGAGACAGATAAAATGGTCAATACTTTCCAATGTTCCTTTAACCGCAACGGCAACCAGATCGTCAAATTTATCAAAAACCTACCCTATTCCAAAGTGGACGAAGGCGCTATGTAATAACACGCTCACTTAGTCTTCATTGGAGGAGATCAAAAAAGCATGAAACCCGTTTATGTCTTGTTGATAGCTATTACCACGGGTGTTATCGGTGCGGGTATCGGATTGTTTCTAGGAGGGAAATTCTTGGGAACCCTCGGATTCACAGGTGGTGTAACCTACGGTGTTTGTGTCGCCACGGAAACGGGAAAACAAGCGGGTTTACTAACCCAATCGGAAACCGATCAACTCTTAAAACAAATTAAAGAAAGAGCGGGTTCAGATTTTAATTTGAAACCAGAACAAATCGAAGAATTCGCCAAAATCAACTGTCAAGACACCCTAGAAAAAGCGAAATCAGCCCGTTCGGAAAAAAACTAGACGGACGTTATAGTACAATTGTCCACAAATCTAGCGATCGCTGTAAAACATCTAATTAACTTGGGAAAAAACTTAAATCATGCGTAAACTCTTTTCCGCTTTTTTACTGGCCACCTTAATCACCACCCCAGTCATCTTACCTTCTCCCGCCTTAAGCGAAATCCGTAAAGAACGGGTGCAATTCAAAGCCGGAACCGAAGGAACCACTATTCAAGGCAAAATCAAGGGAGAACAAGTCGTTCAATACCTAATTCGCGCCAATGCTGGACAAAATATGTCGGTTAGCCTCTTGAGTGATAACGGGGGCGCTTCTTTCAATATTTTCGCACCGGGTAAAGTCCCCGGCAAAGACGCGGCGATGGTTATCGGGAACAACGTCGGTAATGCCCACGAGGGAATCCTACCGGCGGACGGCGATTATACGATCCAAGTGGGTTTGACTCGCAACTCGGCGCGGAATAATGAAGTGGCTAATTATCGCCTAAAAATCTTTATTTCCAATAATTACAACCAAAGCGATGCCAAAGTACCGGGGACAAATTACCATGCTACGGGTAATGTTACCTGTTCCATGGGCGATGGAAAACCAGCGGGATCTTGTCCCTTTGGTGTCACTCGTCGGGGGAACGGTAGCGCGGATGTCACTGTTACCAAACCCGATGGTCGCAAGCGTATCATTTTCTTTGAAAAGGGAAAAGCGATCGGTGCGGATACCAGTCAGGCAGATCCGGGAGAATTTAGCGCCTCGAAACAAGACGATATCTATATTATTCGCATCGGCAAGGAACGCTACGAGATTTTTGAAGCGATCATTTTTGGGGGTTAGGTGCTGCTTCTCGTAAGCGCCAAGGATAAAATCCCCATTGAGGATAGTTTTCAGTGCATCTTAGCCTTTAGGAGGGTTTTTACCCATCCTTTTGTTATTTTTGGGGATAGGGGTTTAATTTTGTTAAAATACAGGTCAGGCTTGACCTGTATTTGAATTGAAAATGTATGATTCCACCTGTAAATTTATCGCCCTTGAATATTCCAGAGACTTAGCCACTTGGTTACTAGGAAAACCCTTAGATTTAACGGAAATTAAACCCTCAGAATTATCCCTAGAACCGATTAGAGCCGATACGTTAATCTTTTTGGAGTCAGAAGAATTAATCTTACATATCGAGTTCCAAACCGACCCTAAAGAAGACATTCCCTATAGAATGCTAGATTATGCCACCAGACTCTATCGACGCTATCCCCATAAACCCATCCATCAAGTAGTAATTTATCTGAGGAAAAATGACTCCGCTAAAGTCCGCCAAAATGATTATCAACAAGGGAAAACCTATCATCAATTTGAAGTGATTAGACTCTGGGAACAACCCTCAGAAACCTTATTACAAACACCGGGGCTATTTCCCTTCGCTATACTCGCTCAAGCTGAGAAACCAGAAAACTTACTGGGGCAAATTGCCCAAGAAATCGAGCAAATCAGCGATAGTCGAGAACAAAGCAATCTGGCCGCATCTACCGCCATCCTAGCTGGGTTAGTATTAAACAAAGA
Source organism: Microcystis sp. M53603_WE2 (assembly GCF_030065435.1). Classification (NCBI taxonomy): domain Bacteria; kingdom Bacillati; phylum Cyanobacteriota; class Cyanophyceae; order Chroococcales; family Microcystaceae; genus Microcystis; species Microcystis sp. M53603_WE2. The sequence goes on along the minus strand of NZ_JASJFF010001021.1, from coordinate 883 downwards.
CATCATTCAACGATTATTGAGGAAAGACATCATGAAAGAATCTGTTATCTATCAAGAAATCTGGTCGGAAGGTTTACAAGAGGGAGAAGCTAACCTCGTTTTACGTCTATTAAATCGCCGTATAGGTAGCATCTCTCCTGAATTATCCCCGAAGATCCGCAGCCTTTCCCTAGAACAGTTAGAAAACTTAGGCGAAGCTTTGTTAGATTTTCAGTCACTACAAGATTTAGAACAATGGCTCGAAAATTCGTCTTTGTAGCCAATTTTCTATCCTTATCTTCCTGATTCTAAACCCTGTTTTACCATCATGTCAGATCATCAAGCTAGTTATACCGTCAATGCGATGCTAGGGCGATTGTACTTGAAAAATAAGGCGTTTCAGTCGCTAAGTTTGGAAGAACAACAGTCGATAGTTTTAGACATCATTCAAGAATCATACCGTTGCGATGTAAATATCGGTGAAATTCTCGGCGATGCGTGTTTTTCTAATTCTGATAATGTTCAAGAACACAGAACCATAGCAACAATATTTCAAATTTGTTCTTACTGTCGAAAAGCATCATCTAACGTACAAGACTATGGAAAATTTCTGAAAGAAGGAATTTGTTTGGATTGTCTTGCCAAAGAGTTCCCTAATGGATATTAGAGCTAATGTAACTCCAAAATAGTAATAACTAATGTATGATTCTACCTGTAAATTTATCGCCCTTGAATATTCCAGAGACTTAGCCACTTGGTTACTAGGAAAACCCTTAGATTTAAGGCTCTTCGGTTTGTGTTATGCAATGGAGGGGGGTTATAAGGGATGGAACCCTTATATAGAAAGGCATTTAGCGATTTTTGTCAATTGTTTTTTATCTAGAGCGAACTAATCAATTAAGTC
>NZ_JASJFF010000510.1:0-5061 GCF_030065435.1 Microcystis sp. M53603_WE2 | reverse complement strand
GTGCTGCGCCGTCCACTTGGTTTTCGAGACTGGCCTTTTAATTCTAACGTAAAGCCAACCTAGAACGGCGGGGTTTCAGACCCAAAATTTCCGATGATACTACCATGATCATTATTTCTAGGGAGACAGGGAAAGTTTAATAACTTGTTCCCTGTGCCTCTACCCTAGAACCAGTTTGTTAATTGTCTTCTACTCAAAGTCTTTGCGTCCGGGGTTACGGGTAGGATCGCCAGAAAGGAAGCCAAAGATAAAAAGTAAGACAAAGAAGGAAACAACGATATAAACGGCGATTTTTAGGGTTAACATTACTAAGACGTTCTCCTTAGACTAGATTAATGCAATAACAGGGTTAGCATACCTTGACCTACTTTACCCTATTTGAGTGATCCCTGAACAGAGAAAAGCGATCGGTCTTCAGTTATCAGTTATCAGTTATCAGTTATCAGTGAGCAGTTATCAGTGAGCGGTGAGCAGATGTGAGTTTTGGCTCTTCTAGGTTCTGTGTGATAAGTTTAACTTACAGAGGATTGATCGATCTTTGTGTCCTTTGTGTCTCTGTGGTTCGTTCCACTCACTGCCCCAAGACTGTATCTTAGAATACATTTTACCCACCAAACCTGGGAGAGCCGAGTTTTTAGTTTACTGATTACTGTTTACTGGGTACTGATCACTGAAAATACGACTAAATAGCCTATTTTTAGCCAATTTATGAATAATCTCGGTAAATTGTATGTGGTGGGAACGCCGATCGGTAATTTAGACGATCTGACTTTCCGGTCCCTGGCAACTCTCAAAAAAGTCTCTCTAATTGCTGCTGAAGATACCAGACACACTGGCAAATTATTGCAGCATTTTGATATTCCAACCCCTCAAATTAGTTACCACGAACATAATCGTCTTTCCCGTCTCGATCAGTTATTAAATATTCTCAGCCAAGGTCAGGATATCGCTTTGGTTACTGATGCGGGAATGCCGGGGATTTCTGACCCGGGTTATGAGTTAATTAAAGCTTGTATAGAAGCTAATATCGAAGTGGTTCCCATCCCCGGAGTAACGGCGGTAATTACTGCTTTAGCGGTGTCGGGATTACCCACGGAAAGATTCTGTTTTGAAGGATTTCTTCCGGGTAAGGAAAAGCTGAAACAAGAGCGCTTAGAGGGTTTAAAAACTGAAACGAGAACGATGGTTTTTTATGAAGCACCCCACAAACTTATTAAGACTTTGGAGGATTTACGCGAAACTTTCGGATCAACGAGAAAGATAGTTTTAGGTCGAGAATTAACCAAGCTTTACGAAGAAATTTGGCGAGGAACTATCGCCGAGGCGATTAATTTATATCAGGAGAATAAAACTCCTAAAGGGGAATTTACAATCGTAGTTATGGGCAACGATCAGGCCGATAATATCCAATTATCCGACGAGGAATTAAAACGGGAATTAAAACAAATTATCGAAGGAGGAGTTAATCGATCGCAAGCCAGCAGACAATTAGCACAGGTTACTAATTTATCCCGCAGTCGTTTATACAAATTAGCCCTAGAAATTTGATGATTATCAATTTTTATTCCCACCGCTAACCCTCGATTACTTAGCTGATTGAATTAACAAAATTCCCCCAGCAGTTAATCCTAAAATATTGGGCAACCAAGCGGCCATCAAGGGGGTTAAAACTCCGCCAATGCCTAAGGAACTGGTGACAAAAGATAGGAGATAATAGGAGAAAATTAGGACAATACAAATACCGAAACTGGTGGCTTTATTAGAATTTTGGGGACGTAATCCCAAGGCTGCCCCAATCATCCCAAAAACCAAACAAACAAAGGGTAAAGATATTTTCTGCTCGATTTGAACCTGTAGTTTTCTAATTTTGGTAGGATTGCCGCTTAATTGCAGTATTTTTAGGTATTCCTGCGCTTGTCTCAGGGTCATTTCTGAACCATCTCGGCCTCGAAAAGCTAAATCTAACGGGGTACGCGGTAGGGCTAATTGTTGATGTTGAAAGCGGACAATATTACGATAGGAACCATTAGGATCAATTAGATAAATTGTGCCGTTATAAAAATCCCAGATATTTTTTTCAATATTCCAAGAAGCTGATTCTGAGGTAATAATTTGATTAACTTCCGGTTGGGTGCGATCGAGAATGGTTAAACCTAGCATCTCTTGACCGTTAAATCTTTCGGCATAAAATAACCTTCTTAATACCGTTTGGGGTTCCCCTCCATCCGGTTGCCGCACTTTGCCGTATTCAGGATAAATAATATTATCTTCAATAAAAGATTTGCGATTTGGTCGCAGAGCTTTCGTCATGGTAGCATTAGCTTCATAACTGGCAGCCGGAGCCACATAATCATTAAAAACGTAGGTTAATCCCGTCACTATTAAACTTAGCACAATGGCGGGAATTATTAGGCGATAAACACTAATTCCAATACTTTTCAAAGCAATTAATTCGCTATCACTGGCTAAACGACTGTAGGCCATTAAAGCCGCTAAAAGTATCGACATGGGAAAGGCTAAAACGATAAACTCTGGCATTTTTAATAAGAGAATTTTTAAGGCCAAAGTAAAAGGTAAACCCGATTCAGTAATCCGTCGCACTAAATCAAATAAAGTACCGATCGCCACTCCCAAAGAAGTGAATAAACCCATACCAAATAAAAAGGGCAATAATAACTCGACAAAAATATAGCGGTCTAAGATGCTAAATCCGGGTATTCTACTTAAATTTCCTTGCCAATTGCCAACTTTCATGATATAATGCAGCGATTTTTATTAATAACAATTATCGGAAAAAATTATCACCCAAATAATACTGACGCACCAGAGGATTATTATAAAGTTCTTCGCCACTTCCCGCCGCTAAAATCTGCCCTTCGCGCATAATATAAGCCCGATTAGTGATAGCCAAAGTTTCTCGCACATTGTGATCAGTAATTAAAATTCCCATCTGACGATCCCTTAAACCAGCAATCATCGCTTGAATCTCGGACACGGCGATCGGATCCACCCCCGCGAAAGGTTCATCTAATAATAAAAATCTCGGTCCGTTGACTCCCACCGCTAAAGCGCGAGCTAATTCTGTCCTCCTTCTTTCTCCTCCGGAAACGTAGGCTCCTTTAGTGCGAACAATCTTATCGAGGCGAAATTCTTTTAATAAATCATAGAGACGATTTGCCCGTTGGGAAAAGGGAACCCCCGACTGTTCTAGGGCTAACTGAATATTTTCTGATACAGTTAAATAACGAAAAATACTGGCCTGCTGCGTCAGATAGCCAATACCCAGACGCGCCCTCTGATTAAGGGGTAATTTGGTAATTTCTTTTTGATCGAGCCAAACGCGCCCTTGATTCGGTTTAATTAATCCCGTGGCGATATAAAAAGTTGTGGTTTTCCCCGCACCATTTGGTCCCAATAACCCGACAATTTCCCCCGGGGCAACCGTAATACTCACCCGGTTAACCACGAGCCTTTTACCGTAGGATTTATGGATATTTTCTAATACTAAAGTCATCTTTATCCGGTGTTGGGTGTTGGGGAAGTGGGGAAGTGGGGGGGTGGGGTGTAGGGTGTAGGGTGTGGGGTGTGGGGTGTAGGGTGTGGGGTGTGGGGTGTGGGGTGTAGGGTGTAGGGTGTGGGAAGAATAACTAAAAATAATCTCCTGACCCCTGACTCCTGACTCCTGACTATCACTGCGGGTTAATAATTGGGGCAGCGGGGAGGGAAGGGGAAGGTATGGGTGCGGGTGTCGGGGAAGCAGCCGGTTGGGGGGAAGTTTCGTTATCTTTGACTAAATAAATTGACTCCACCTGCTGACTGGTTTGGGGAGTAGCGATAAATCTGCCCTCATCGACAAGATAAGTCATCGTTTCGGCGCGGATACTGTTGCCTTCCTGCAAAACGTAAACGTTACCCGTCATCACTAAACGACGTTCGCGGCTAAAATACTGAGCTTGGGCGGAAGTGGCCTGCATTTTGCGAGCGGGATAGAACACTTGTACGTTACCCCTAGCAGTAATTACCCCCGTTTTTGAGTTCGCCTCCTGAATATCCGATCGCACTGTCATGGCATTACCTGGTACAATGTTCTGCTGTGCTTTGACTAGGGGAGAATTGCCCAATCCCATGATTAAGCCAGCAGAAACGAGGGCAACTAGCCATCCTCTGATTTTTGCGTATCTTGCTCTCATAGAAATCTCACCTATAGACGTAATTGTATTGACTAACTAATCTAGCTTTTTAGAGAACGGGATGACTTTTGAGGATTTTCGGCAGAGAACAGATAGATCGATCGAGGTGGGGATGAGGATGTTCCTGATTGCTTTTCATCGCTTCTAGCACTGCCGGTAATGCTTGGGGATCGAGATTCTGTAAAAAGTTTAATAGATCCAAACTCTCCCCAACCAAGTGCGTCACGTTGATCCCCTCGTAATCGGGTTGATAGTGTTGCAAACGTCTAACCCCTTCTCCCAAAAGAATTACCGCCCCGCGCCAGTTATTATTTTCCAGATGGTAACAAGCGACAGCAATCTGCAAAATGCCTTGATAAAAGGTTTTTTCAGGCTCTGTGGACTCCATCCACAAAGCCTCTAGGGTATCATGACAAGCATAGAATTGCTGGCGATTAAATTCGTCGATTCCTTGGCCAAAAGCGGTGGCTGTCATTACCCTAAACTAATGCCCCTTCATCGATTCGCGGACTTCTTGGATATAGTCGAGGGAAATTATCTGTTCTTCCCCAGCAAACTCGTTATCGGGGGTAATAAATAGCATACAGTGACATTCTTTCCGTTCCCGCATCGGTACACAGGGACAATTCCAGAAAGTATTTTTTACCTCCGCTTCTTTGTCTTCGTAGTGACGACAGGGACATAAAGGAGCGCCTAATTCGTCCTTATGACGCGCTAATCCCTCAATTACTACGGCTGTCACCGAGAGATCGCTACAGAAGTAAGTATTTGTACCTTTAGCGTACTGTTCGGCAAACTTTTTCATCGCCTCAAGACTCTTATCCGTGTTTGTGATCTGGCTCATAGTTATCTGATCCCCTTAGCTTTCTAC